>JBAZQT010000011.1:0-53188 GCA_041645055.1 Methanoregula sp.
TGATACTGGACGAGAGAACAACCTGCAACCGGATGTTAAGATCGAAGATGCGCCGCCGCGGTTGGTGGAGAGGGCAACCGGACTGCGGGGATTGAGTGTCTGTTCTGCAAAGGATTCGAAGAGCACCTGCCGGAAAAGAACCGAACGGGATCTCCATTCCCCTGATGCCGAGATACCATATATCAAAACAGAACATGCGCTCCGTGATCTTGTCTGCTCGCTCATGGAGCGCCAGGATCGGATGAATGAGGCGTTCTTCTTAAAACTCAACGATCTTGAATACCGGGTCGATGATTTCGAACTGAGCAAAAAGTTGCGTGTGATAAAGCAACCGGATAGAGAGAAGGAAGCGCGAAAATGATTGCAGATGCCAAAAAACCGGAGAGCGACGGGGATCCGATTTACACACCCTATGAGCGGCAGGATCGGATGAATGAGGTGATCTTGCTGAAACTCAACGATCTCGAATACCGGGTTGATGATCTCGAACTGAGCAAAAAGTCACGTGAAACAAAGCATCCAGGTACTGGCAAGAGTGTGCGGAAATGATGGCCGCTAACGAAAATCCGGAGAGCGGTGAAAGTAAAAAATACTGTGGAATAAACAATGAGGAAAACCTTAGGGGAAGTTATGTGAAAAACCGTGAAAGATGTACGAATCGGGAAGATGGTGAGTGCATATGACCCGGGGACGACCTCCAAAAAAAGCAGCAGCAGAAGCGCTTGAATGTGCCAGATGCCGTGGGGGTATAGTGGAAATACCTGATACGAGCGGGTTGCCGTTCGATCTCATGATTCTCTCTCCATCGTACATAACGGTTGTCAAGGTAATGCGGATGCGTGCCAAGGTTCGGGGTCCACAGGATGCTCTCGGTAAGTTTGGTTTGGTTATTCGGGCACTCCGCATAGTTCCGGAGAGTGCGGTGGCGGTGATGGAACTCTGGGTACTTTCGTCTCACACAACATGGCAATTCTTTCGGATTATGCCTGACAGGATTGTGGAGATACGGTGTGACGGCACACTTGTTGCCGGCTCTGGGCAGAATGCTGTGGATAAAACTGCAACATCGCCTGATCCTGCAGGTGTCCTGGATTTGGACTGTTTCCACCCGCAGGTTTCATCGCTGGGAAGTACCATCACGGATCTATGAGAGATCTCTAACGGTAAGCTCATGTATTTCGTACGGACAACGAGCGAAACCTGAAATATCCTCATTTTTTGCTTCGGGGGGAGATCAGGGAACTTGAAGATGTAGGGGATTCTTCTCTTTCCTGTATCCTCCCTCTGTATGGGAGTGACGAAGAGGGGTGATAAAACAAGCCCAAATTGGACTCAGTTTGCCCAAAATCGCTTTCGATCCGTGAATTTAGTGCCAAAAAGGGCGAATTTACCTGCAGGTTTTATCAAATATCGGATATTTAAGGGGTTTTACGGCAAAATAACCGATTAAACTCGTTTAAAATGCTCCCTAATAGCACCTTTTGGATGGCATCCGGTTGGATCTATCGATCAACATCACTGATACAAGGGGGAAAACCACTGTTTTTTCAAACCTATTTTCAGGATACAGCCTGGAATTAAACCTGGAATTGACAAGGATCGCCCTTCTGTAGCTAAAAAACTTGACAGGTGGATATTCTTAATTTTGAGGGCACCCATGTGCTGAGTTTTTTTGTGTAGTTTTAGTGAACGATATAATGAGCCTTTCCACATAAGCAATTGAGACTGTTACTTAATTTCGAGCAATAACCTCAAATTTTATGTTCATATCTTTGACAAAGCTATTCTGATTTGACAACAAAAAATCTAAAGATGCGACTGATATACTTTACTAACTCCGTATTTAGTGAAGAGGGTCTTGATAATCGAAAGTTAAAAGTGTTCCAGGCCGGAAATCATCGATCCCGGTATATCGTAGAAGCAATCAAAAAATGCAATACAATTACAAATATCATTTTTTTATCGCAAGCACCCGGTACAGCAGGAGGTGTCCAGAATCAAATAGAAAGAACGCAGGATAAATTTCCTTTTAAAGAAGTCTACATAGGATATTTTGGCAGAGGAATTATTCAATGGGTTACTTCAGTTGTATCAACAACTCTTTGGTTTCTAAAAAATACAAATCGTGAGGATATTGTAGTGGTTTACAATTTTTTACCAAGAACTGCAATTCCCATTATATTTAGTAAATTTTTCCGGAATTATAAATTAATTGTTCAATTTGAAGAACTTTATGGATATATGGATTATCCGTATAAACCCATTTGTTGGTTATTAGAACGGTTTTCCTTACAAAGTGCAATTGGTTTTATTACCCCGTCCCATTATATTGCAGATATTCTTAGAAAATATCGGAATAATAATGCCCGTATCGTAATGAGCTATGGGTACCCCACTATCCCCATACTAAAACATCATTTCCAGCAATCACCAACAAGATTACAATTAATCTATTCGGGTAATTTGGATTCTGAACGAGGTGTACTCAATTTTATTAATCTTCTTCCTTACGTGACAGATTTTGCTGACCTCACAATAACAGGTAAAGGACCCTTTAGTTCATTAATCGAGAAATTATCCCAAACCCATGATAATTTAAAATTTCTTGGTTTTGTCAGCGAAGATCAGTATGTGAACGTATTATCAGAAATGCACGTGTGTATAAACCCTACCCCGGTAGACTCAAATTTCGCAAAATATACTTTCCCCTCAAAAGTTATTTTTTATATTTCAAATTCAAAAATAGTCCTTTCAACACCATTAGAGGTTATAAAAAATTCACCGTATCAAAAAGTAATTCAATTTTACGAAGGTTCTAATCCTCAATCTTTACGAGATTCACTGTTATTTATCAAGGAAAATTATCAATCCTTATCTGAAAGGACCCGACAATTTTCTGCGGAAATACAAAAGATACAATCCAAAGAAAGTGAGGATATTTCTCTTCTCATAGATCGGCTTCAATAGTTTATGTGAGTTTTTTAAAACTCTCACTCGTAAATATTTTTAAATATTGTTTGCTGATAATCTCCCAATCAAGACGTTGAAGGGCAAATTCACGTGCATTCTTTGCATGATCGGATTGGACCATTGTTACATATTCCATTATTTCATCAGCTGCATGTTCAGTATCCTTAAAATTAACGATAATGCCACAACTTGCATCATTTACAATACTAAAATTTGGAATATCTGAAACTATACACGGTAAACCTGATGACATAGCTTCTGAAAGGGTGAGTGGTGGCATACCCCCCTCATAAATTGAGGCGATAATATAGTAGTCGGAACTGGCATAGAGTTCCGGAAGATCTTGATCCGCAACATATCCTAAAAATATTACTTTATGGAGCCCGTTCTTTTGTACAAGGCTTTTTGTAGTGTCGAGAAGTTCTCCCTTTCCCGCAATGCAAAGTGTAAGATTGGGAATTTTCTTCTCTAGGAGTGAAAAGACATTAATTAATGTTTGTGGCCGTTTTGCGGGAGTCAATCGTCCAACACTTAATAATACTATATCATTCTCGGGTATTCCAAATTTTTTCCGTACGGACTTTTTATCAGCGATCGGTTTGAATTGTTGGATATCTCCTCCACTAAGAATATATGCTATCCTTTCTTTCTCAATTCCCATTTTCTCCAACTCCTCACACACCTGTTTTCCAACTCCTGTGAAGAGGATGGTTTTATTTACTTTTCTCAATAAATATGGCTCAATTTTTGATATTATTTCATAATATAACCACAAAAGCCTTGTATTTCCCACATGATGAAGAGATAATCCATAATACGTCGACTGCATGGTAATCACACATCGGGGAAAGGGATTGTGATGAATAAAATAGGGATTATGTAACCAGACCATATCATAAACATTTTTTTTATTAAAAAACAGGGAAACCTGATACCAATAATACAGTAAACCAATAAATCCGCATTTTTCGATCAATTTTTCGTTTCCTAAAAAAATATCCGGGCCGGTCGGTGAACATATGGTGCATTCCACTCCTTGTGATTTGAGATGTTCAGCTATATTATAAACGACATTGCCAATTCCCGATCCATGGGGAAAACATTCGGATGCACAAATAAGTACTTTCATGGATCATATCCCGTTAACGAAGTTTTATTAAAAATTTTAAGTATGCGTAAGAACATCTTATCACAGGACGGATTTCATTTTAATTATTTATTTCTACACTATTTTAAAGATTAGTAATTGTCTTGTTTTTCCCAGAAAATCCATGGGATATTTCCAAAACACCGGTGAACAAAATTTGTCATTTTAACAATGAAATACGGAATTGTTCTCACTCTCTTATCCCAAATCCTTTGATCCCTTTAGAAACCCCCGCTGTCGTAATATTTATGTCAGTTAGATTTGCTCTTGTAAACCAATTAAGAATTTCCTTTTCGGTATAATATCGGGCAGACGGTGTAGCAAATGTATCAAAAGCGTCATTCAATTTAACAGAGAACGCATATTCTGAATAGAACTTGAAGGGAAGAATTTGAGCAATATTGGGCAGATGAATCCACCGGAAAAAACGGTACAACCAATTACTTATTTCCATTATCGTCGCCGGTAAATAACAGAGATAATACAATAATCGATGGGGCAGACGATGAGTAATCTTAATGAGCGGCTCATAAAAATAAACTGCTGCCCATTGCTTTGCCCTCCCGTACACCCAGATTGAAATAAGTGCCCCTGGCTTTAATAACGGAACCAGTTGTTGAAACCCGATTTCAGGTTCAGGAAGATGATGCAACACGCCGATCGAAAAAATGTAGTCAAATGTGCCTTCTTTGAAGGGAGGATGCGTGATATCAGCCCGCACAACCTGAACGTTCAATTTTTTTGTGTTCTCTTTTGCAACTGAAACAGCATCACTAAAGTCAATGGCTATTACTTTTGCACCATATGATGCGGAATAATAAGAATAACTCCCATTACCGCATCCTGCATCAAGCACGAATTTACCTTTAAAAAAATCTTTATCAATTGGACCAATAAATTCCAAAAAACCTTTCTCGCTCTTTAATTCGTGAAATTTTGTCCATTCAAATCCGAAACTGTCTGCCGTTTTTTTCTTTAAGATCTGAGTGTCGTGTGATTGGACAATCTGCGGATTTATTTTTTCCATAAAAAGCACAGTATAATTAGTCGAGACGATTTTTATTAATTACTATCATTCTTAACGTGAATTGAATCCGTTTTAAATTTTTAATTTCGATGTTCAGACCATTCTGTTTATCTTAAAAAATTTTCAGAATCATACGCAAATTTTGCTATAATCAACCCTCTCAATAAAAATCCTGTACCACACCTCAAACACCAGAATACTCCATAACTTCTGGGCATTCCAGAAATTCATTTTATAATTTGAACCGGTCTGCTGGAAATCAGCAAGCAGTTTTTCCACATATCCAGCATCATACAGCGAATGGTTCCGTTCCTCAATGAGTGAACCGAGCACATCTTTCAAATCTCCTTTGAACCACAGGTCCATCGGAGCATTGTACCCGTGCTTTTTCCGGTATACAATGTTGTGGGGCAACCGGGGTTCCATTGCTCGTTTCAGGATATATTTCCCGGTTCCGTTTCGCATCTTTTCATGAGCGGGAAGTGAAAAGGCAAATTCCATGAGACGGTAATCCAGAAGTGGCGCCCGTTCTTCGATACCGTACGCCATGGTCATCTTGTCGGCCTTCATACAGAAGTCATGAGGGAGCCAGGTTTTGAGGCCAAAATACTGGAGCGTATTCAAAGGATCCATAGGTGTTTTGGGGTAATACCGGGAAAGGTCCAGGTTATCATCTGGTATGCCCATCTCCAAGAGTTCGTCCCTGCTGAAGAGCGATGTGAGGGTGGCGTACTGCTGTTCCAGGCTTTGTGAAGAGAGGGTTGCAAGAACCCTGTGGAGGTTACTGCCGGGAGAAGCACATTGTCTGACCCGGGATATCACGCTCTTCAGGTGATGATACAGGGGATTGAACCGGATACACTGCATCATAATGCGCTGATTGTCATAACCTGCTAGCGCCTCGTCACCACCTTCCCCCGCCAGTACTACGGTCACGTAATTTTTTGCGTACTGCGAAAGTACCATCGTGGGGAGAGTTGCAGCATCGCCGATCGGCTCATCGAGATGCCAGATCATTTTGGGGATGAGTGCCAAGTGCTTATCCGTTACAAAACACTCATGGTGATCCGTGTTGAACTCATCAGCAACAATGCGTGCATAGGGCAATTCAGTATCTGCCTGGGACTCAAAACCCACAGAAAATGTTTTGATACTATCCGTATGTTTGCTCATCAGTGCTACGATACTTGCAGAATCGATACCCCCGCTCAGGAATACCCCTAGCGGCACATCACTCTCAAGCCGGGATAGTACAGCATCACCAAGGAGCATGCGGAGTGTACTCACATGCTCTTCTTCAGAACCAATACTCCTTTTTTGAGTGATGTCCCAGTATTGGTGGGACGAAAGTTCGCAATTTTTTAATGTGATTACATGACCGGGAAGGACTTTTTTAATTCCCCGTATCAAAGTCTGCTCCCCGGGCACAAACCGGAATTTCAGGTAGTCGTGGAATGCGCCAATATTGATTTCACGGGGAATTGATGAATCCTCGAGAAGTGCCTTGATTTCAGATGCGAAGAGGAATTTTTCCCCATCGAAATAATAGTACAGGGGTTTTACACCAATCCTGTCACGAGCAAAATGAAGGCATTTTTTTATGCTATCGTATAAGGCGAATGCAAACATCCCATTGAACTGGTGAACACACTCAATCCCGTATTCCTCATACGCATGGACTATAACTTCCGTATCCGAATTCGTATAAAACCGGTGTCCCTTATTTTCCAGCTCCTCTCGGAGTGAGCGATGGTTATAAATTTCGCCATTGAAGATGACAACAATGGTTTCATCTTCATTATAGACTGGCTGACGGCCGGATTCAAGATCGATAATTTTCAACCGCTGGTGACCCAGTGAAACAACGTCATCATAAAAACAACCGGATTCATCGGGACCCCGGTGATGGATCGACTCCATCATACGGGTTAATAATGCCCTGTCATTCCAGTTAAACCCGGCAATCCCGCACATAACGCACTCAAATGCAATAATGGTATTTTTTGATTAGATCTGAATTGTTAATTTGGCTCTTCATCAGACTTAATTGGGTAAATTCTTCAAAGATGCATCATGTTGATGGGTACATTTCTTCCAAACCCTCACGAACGAGGATTTCGCCTTCCCCGAAGGGACACACATGAGGTGGCTCGATTTCCTTGTTTATGGGTGGTTGGGAAGACTAATTTACCCACGTTGAACAGCGAAGAGGCCTTTTTTTCCTTTGTACATTCTTATCACTTTGTGCAATATACCTATCTCCGACTACCAATTGCCGAGCTATACAAAGCAAGGACCTTTCCCACCGTATCTTCCCATGAATATTCCTGCTCAATTTTATTCCTACCTCGTTGACCCATATTTTCTGCAATAGATGCATCCTCTAAAATCGTTAGAATTGCATCCGAAAGTAACGTTGGTTCTTTTGGAGGAACAACTAACCCGGCACCCTCAATAATCCCCACAAGATGGGGGAGATTGGTCGTTACGACCGGAATCCCACACGCCATAGCTTCCAGGATGGTCCTTGGCACTCCCTCCATGAGGCTTGGCAATACAAATATGTCAGAATTTTTGTATATTTGGGGAAGTTTGTCATTGTCCAGATAATCAATAATTGTCACTGATGACTGAAGATGCAGTTTTTTGATCTTGTCTTCAATTGCCGGTTTTTCCGGTCCCACTCCGACAAGAACCAGATGGGTATTGGGAATTTTTATTAAAACACGAGAAAATGCTTCAATGAGATATTCCACACCTTTTCCCGTAACAAATCGCCCCACCCAGAGGATCTGTTTTTTATCTGAGGTTTTGTATGGAGAACGATAGGTAAAAATGGTGGTGTCGACGCCGTTATGAATAACAACTATCTTCCTTGGATCAATCCCCAGTTTTTCAAGATTTTCTTTCTCACCATCGGTATAACAAATTATTTTATCAGCACGATTCAACGTCCATTTCCCGATTGTTTTCAGATATTGTTTATTGAACCAGACAGGTGCACTTGCTGACATAAGCCCGTGATTCGAGATAATCAGGGGTGAAGAACCAATGAATCTCATTAATGCACATACATTTGTTGAGAGAAAAAGATGCGAATGTGCATGAATGATGTCAAATTTATTTCGGTTCTTTACCAATTTGAATAAAAGATCCAAACTGATCGAATTGCCAAATATTTTTATTATTCGTGAGTAACGGATAATCCTGTATCCATCTTTGCATGTCACTTCAGGGTGGTTGCCGTTGTTCGAGGTAAAAACCGTGACCTCATGCCCGCAATGTGCCTGCATTTTTGACATTTCATGAGCATGTATCTCCAGACCCCCGGTTACATCAGGATAGATGTCCCCAACAACGCGTAATATTTTCATATACTCATCCGGATTAAGATAATTTTCCGATTAAATGTCAAAACGGGGAATTATCTTTGATTAATATCTCTCATTGTACCAGCGGTACGTTTCAGCCAGGCCCTCTTCAAATGGTACTTCCTCGACATAGCAGTTCATTTTTTTAATAACGGAAAGATCGGGAATTCTTTTTTTAACAGAACCATCCGGAGCGCCGTTTTCTATAAATTCCGGGTTAATTTTCATTATTTTTGCCAGTTGTTTACCAATGTCAGATATTTTTATGTTATTTTTATCATTACCGATATTGATAATCCTGCCGGAAGATTGAAGAGAATTCATTACATTTATCGTCATTTTTGCAGCATCAGTACAATAGCAAAATGTCCGGTACTGATCCCCGCCATACATTTCAAATTGCCTTGCATTCTTTTTCAGCCGTAAAAAAAATTCGGGAATAACATGTTCAGTTCCCATTCTCGGGCCAAAAACGTTATGATATCTGATTATCGCCGCATCAAAATGATACTGTTTAGCATAATGAATACATGCAGATTCACCCAGGATTTTTGAAATTGCGTAGGTCCATCGCGGGTTGAATATATCTTCAATACATAAGGGAACATTTTCCGGTGTCGGTATTTTTACATTGCAACAGGTTATTGATCCCGCATAATTCTCACACGACGAAGTAAAAAGGATTTTATGCGGTTTTTTCATTCCTTTGAGATATTCCAACAGGAATAATGTTGAAAACGAGTTGTTTTTTAAGGTTTCCACAGGATTATCTGTTACCGTTTTTACCCCGACAGTGGCCGCCAGGTGATATATCTGGTGATAATGATCGTCAATTTCTGTATATGTTTTTTGATCGGTGAGATCTTTGTTGAAAAATGTTACATTATTTTTTTTAATTAATCTCTTAAAATCCTCATCATTGCGATCTTTAGAGAAATTATCGATGATATGGATTTCATTGTTCGGATCTTCGGCAAGAATTTTTGAGATAGTATAGCCGATAAACCCGGCTCCCCCTGTTACCAGTATTTTGTTCATGATCCATCAAAGATTTTTAATATGCCCTTTCCCGACACCCAGGACAACAAATTTTTTCGCTTTTAATTTTTTAACTTTTTCATCATTCAGGATATTAAATGCGTCAATTACGCATGCATTGGCATTTATTTTCTGTATAAATAATTCAATGGGATAGGTAAAATACTCTTTATGATTCATCACGAAGATCAACGCCGACGATGAATTGATCACCGCCTCCATATCATTACTAATCTTAATATCAGGTCGTTGAATCATTGTTTTTGCAATCGGATCATGAACTTCCGGAATCCCCCCGGCATTAATGATGTCATCATAGAGAATTGCCGTGGGACTGTTTCTTGTGTCATCAATATCATTCAGATATGAAGCACCCAGGATTGCAATTTTTTTATCTGCAATATTGTTATTCATACCTCTCATCAAAAGGTCAAACGTATGGTGAGGCATACAGTCATTAACATTTATTGCCATCATCGAAAACGTGAGATTATTCTCTCGTTTGAAGAGTTGTTTTGAGGACCAGTGACCTAATATAGTATCCTTTGTCAGGCAATATCCCCCAACCCCAAACCCCGGATACATCATATTGTCGTGTGTCCCTTTCCGGACTTTTATGGATTCAACAATTTCAAACAGGTTAATGCCGATATCTTCGGCAAACAAGGCCCATTCGTAAATAAACGCAATATTCATCGCCCGGTAAGAATTTTCCAGTACTTTTGCTAATTCCGATGAAGCGGGTTGTTTAAGTTCCTTTAACGGAAAATTCGTGGTATCGATAATATCTGATAAAAATTCACGTGCCCGATGTGCAGATTGTGTATTGATTGCAGAATAGGTTCTCCAGATTTTTTTAATGGAATTGATATAATTCTTACCGGGCATCACTCTTTCATATGAGTGTGCAATAAGGAGATTTTCATCCGGAATATTCAAATTTCTCTCTAAAAAGCATTGCTGGATAATTGGTTTTACAATATATTCTGTTGTTCCCGGGGGAATTGTGGTTTCAATAAGGAGCAGACAATCGGGTTTTAACAATGTACCGATTGACCTGATAGCTGCTTTAAAAGGTTCAATAGTAACTTCAGCATCTTCAGCTTTTCCCAGTTCTGTTTTCTTCACATCCAGATTGATGTCAACAATAATAATGTCGGCTTCTGAATAAACTTCAGGAATCCACGTGGCGATAAAATTTTTCTTTTCTTTTACCGTCCTGTTAAAAACAGGAATAATCTCGGGATCATCGGACTGAATAGGAGATTTGCCATCATTTATTGTTTTAATCTTCCAGAATGAAGCAGGTGTGGGCAAATCAACCCCGATCACAAAATAGGGTATTGAACTACCTTTCTCGCAGTCCGCAACAACTGCTGCCATTACGGCGCCGACAAACCCAAGACCCTGGACAACAACAATTTTTTTCCCTTTTTTTTGTTCGGTACTGATTATTTTTTTTATTTTTGAAATTTCTTTAAGGGTTTCATGTTCATCAGGTATACGGTACGTGATATTATCCGGAGAAACTGAAATTTCAGACATGATTATCCCTGTAATTTTAATTTAATCCCCAATTTCATTTTATAAATTCCAATTTTTATGCCATCAAAACCGGTAACCCCGGGAACTGCTTTGGGAACGGTAATGGGAACTTCAATAAGTCTGAATCCATGATATAATGATTTTAACAGCAATTCACTCTCAATCTCATAGGAATCAGAAGTTAATTCCAGTTCATATAATTTCTCTGCATTAAATGCCCTGTACCCGGATTCAGTGTCGGAAAACCATCTGCCCGTTACGATAAAAGAGATGATCTTTAAAAGAAAATTCCCGATTTTATTAAAGGTGGATGTTTTTAGCACACCTTTCATCCGGGATCCAACAACCATATCGGCTTTTCCTTCAATAACCGGAGACAAAACTACTGGAATTTCTTCAGGAAGGTGCTGCCCATCCGCGTCCATAAAAATTATATAGTGGGGATTGAATTTTTTACTGAATTCGATCCCTTTTCTTATTGCATATCCTTTGCCCCTGTTATTTGAATGTGGTGGACACGTTGCGCCCGCTTCACACGCTTTCATATTGGTATTGTCTTTTGAACCATCACTTACAACAATGACAAGATCTACAAAATTTTCGGTTTTTTTAACAATTTCACCAATTGAATTCTCTAGGTTATATGCAGGTAATATCGCAATTGTGTTCACTCGATTCTCATCCATTGAAATTCCCCTTTTTTAAGAACGCCTAACGTTTTTTTTCGATTTTTCAATAACATAATCCTTGTAGACACGTGTTTATGACTGCATACTAATGGTATATGTAAGTACGAACCATTCTGCCAATTCAGCATGCACTCCACACCGCTCCCAAAGGGAACAATATAGATCAGCGAGAATGCTATAAATCGCCATATTGGACCACAAGGAAATTGAAAGGATGTTTAATAAATTGTTTAAATATTTTTGATCTGGTATCAATTAAGAGTATCTTATACCTTGGCATTGATGATTGAATCTAATCTTGTTTTCCGGGAATATCCCTCTGCTAATCTGATGCAGATATCGTTTTATCAATCAGGGTTGGAGGATTTAATTTTCCCGTTGAATCTTTCTGCACCGGATACTTGTTCTTCACCAGCCTGAGTAGTGGGTTTTGGAGAGGCACTTGAAAAAATTCACGGATATCACAATAATTATCTTTCACCGGCATGCAATACTATTAATGAATATCCCCAAACCGGATCAGGAACACAATCCCCTGCCTTCCCTTCACGATAAATCCGGATTGCCATGGGATATGAAAATTGTTCTGCTCTGGACTGCCTTTTGTATCATAAGTATCTATACTCCAGTCCTCAACCAGTCATTTCTCCGGTTAATCCTGGTACTTCCGCTGATCCTGTTCATTCCGGGATATGTTCTGTTGGCAGCATTATTTCCGGATTCCATCGATATTGATACAATTGAGCGGATTGTGCTTTCTATAGGAACCAGTATTGTTATCACACCGCTGATCGGTCTTTGTCTGAATTTTACTTCATGGGGAATACGACTGGATCCCCTCATCATTTCCCTCACTGTGGTAATCGTTGTACTTGTTGTCATCGCGGGAATCCGCCGTACCCAAACATCTCCTGAATCACGGTATATCCTTCCCGTACCGGAAATACGGCAGATCATGCAGAATGAATGGGCATCGCGAAATAGATCAAAGAAGGATCGAATTCTGTTTTATGTAAGTATTTTTGCAATTGGGCTGGTCATTCTTTCAGCAGCTCTTACTATTACCCTGCCAAAACCCGGCGAAAAATTCTCGGAATTTTTTATTCTGGGAGAAAACCGGACTGCTGATTCTTATCCCCGTGTCGTCATCCCGAATATTTCATATCCGATGTATGTCGGTATTGGAAACCACGAGTTCCGGACGATCAACTATTCGGTAGAAATATATCTTTTACCAAAAATGGCAAATGAAACGGCTGATGCGACCTTACAGGCTGTGACGTTACCCGTAAAAACGTATTCTGTCGTGCTCAACCATAATGAGACCTCAGTCATTCCGTTTGACCTTACTGTCCCGGATGCAAATTACAATCGTGTGGATTTTTTGCTTTTCGATGAGAATCCTCCGGGGCGGGAGATTATCGGCCCCAACCGGGTGAACGCGAGCTACCGCAACCTTCACCTCTGGTTTAACGTAACTTCACCGTTGTCAGTGAAAAACATCCCTGCGTTCCGGTAAACCCGATGAACCAACAGAAGATTTTTTTTTCTGAGCAGATCAGCATTCCCCAAACATTCTATTGTAGTTCATTGAAGTGTACTCTTGGTTCGACCCTCTCAACGATTCCATCTGATACAGAATTGTATTTCATAATGCACATCTTTTTATCATCAATCCGGAGATTATCAGTATTGCCTTGTAAGAAAATTATCGGAACGATTTACCCATTTCACTGGTTGTCCCCATGAATCCCTGCGTGATCATTCAGGAAGATAAGGATCCATGTCTCATGCTGATCGCACTTCAACTGGTATCGGTGCTCGGAGCAGGAGTATTCCTTTATACTTCACGATTCTACCCGATCGCTTTGTTACCTGCGATATTGCTTATCAGTGTAGCAATCTTCCTTGCCGGGTATTCCCGCCACAGACTTTTGAGTATCCTCCTGATCGGGATATTTACCGCACTCATCCTTTCAATACGATTTGACTTTCTTACGTGGGGCGATCCATGGTTTGAATATGGAATGATTCACCGGATCATTGCGTATCAAACGTTAAATCCCTCAATATATGTTGCACAATTTCCAATACTCCACGTAAATATCGCCACAATTTCGTTACTATCTAATGCTGATCCTATCAACCTGCAAAAATTCATTATTCCATCGGTTTCTGTTCTTGCGCTCTATGCAGTGTATAAATTGACAAAAGATATTTCTTCCTCGGAAACTGCGTTTTATGCAGGACTTCTCCTCATCTCGGGAACCCCCTATCTGCACTGGACAACTCAGGGTGTTCGGGAGACCGTCGGACTTGCACTGTTTATTCTTACACTCTATGTATGCATACGTGCAATACGCTGCGAAAGTAAAGGGTATCTCCTCCTATCACTTCTGCTTATGGGTGGAGTTGTACTTACACATCATCTCTCTATGGGAATTTTTCTTCTTGTCTGGCTTGCCGTCTCCTTAACGTACCTGTACATAGTTTGTGATATCTCAAGGATGCGTAAAGCAATTCTATTCTCTCTCGTAATCACCATCACCTCCGTTGTTTTTATGGTGGGATGGTGGAATGCCAAAGGGGGATGGGAATTTGGCCAATTTAATGGGATAATGAATACAATTTTCCATTCCGATTTTGGGATCCCTCTCTTTCTTGCAAGTCTCATCATCATCTATCTTATTCCATTTGTTGTTCCGGAGAAAATCTTGTATTTCCGATCACTTGTGATGCAGATACTCCAAAAGAAAGACGCAATTTATGGAGTATTTATCATCGGTGCAGTGATTGGCTGCATTGTGGTAATGAATTATATTCTGGGCAAATCGGGTTTTTCCCTGTCATATCCACTTCCCATGCTGTTCAACGGATTTTGCATCGGGATCCTATCACTTATCGGACTGTATTATTTCCTTGAAAAAGACCGGCTCCCCATTCTTGCCTGGGTTGCAGTTTTGTCCCTGGCACTAATTCTCTCGTTGAGTAATATTATACAGATTGGGGATAGCATACGATTCATTGAATTCCTCTATATACCCCTCTCCATAATCGCAGCGTTCGGAATATCCCGTGTTTCAAAATCAATCGGATCACCGCGATTTTTCCTGGTATTTGTCACTGTATTTGTTGTGGTAAGTATTGTTACAGCATTTCCGTCAGTTGTATTTTTTGGACAATCATTCGAACCCGGACATCCCCTGTATGACAACAGGAGCTGGGTAATTCAGCATCAGCCAACAGAAATTTCAGCAATTTCATGGCTTGATACGAACAAGGCGAAGGGAGTTATCGAAACCGATGCCTATGTGGGGTATGCCGCACGGGGGATTATCCTTACGGACTCCCTCACCACCCAGTCTGAATATCCATTCATGAGAGATGGGGGATATCCTCAAAGTTCAAATGCCAACGTGCAAGAGCACTATATTCTCATCCTATCACGAATGAAGGATTATATCGAATTTGGCATACAATGGCTGAAGGAAAAGAAGCCGCTGAGTGATATGGACAATCAGAAAATAAACAATGACTGCAATATCCTGTATACTAATGGGGATGCAAAAGTGTATTCATTTTTCAGCAGCGTAACCAGTGAATACTACTTTCATTATAATCGGGAGATGGGGCGTCCCCCAACGGGATAAATCTTTCAGGGGCCCCTTTTTCTTCGGTGGTATTAATAGTAATAAATCCTTAGTCAGCTACTGTAATGTTTCGTCCCTCAATAAAATTTATAGTTCGTCTGGCAATCGGTATAATCCTCGTAATATTATTGTTTTTTTTCGTATCCCCCTCTGCAGTTATCCAGTCACTGAAATCTGCAAATCCTTTTTTTCTGATATGTGCAGTCATTGTCTATGCGTTTACATTCCTCCTCCTCACTACCCGCTGGCGACTTATTGTCGCACATATGAGTGAGCATATTACCTTTGGTGAAGCATACCAGGCATTTGCCGGAGGTGTCCTTTATTCTGACTTCACTCCGGGGCGTATAGGAGATTTCACCCGGGCAATTTTAGTAAAAGAAAGGATTGGCATCCATAAAGGCACCGTATCTGTTTTTATTGACCGGTACATAGACATTATCGTCCTGACAAGCTTGGGTATTGTTGCCCTTGTTATCTACTCATCACGCTTTGCATCAATTCTGCCCCTGTTGGCCCTCATTGTTCTTGTTTTCATTTTTGCTGGGGTCACATTTGTGTTTCTCCAGAATTCAAGGATATTTTCCTTGATAAAAAAAATCCCTTTTTTCAATATACCGGAATCCGCATCACATCTTCAACAGGCTCTTCTGGAATTCAATAACGGGAAAAAAGTTATTGCTGAAGGGATTATCCTTACGTTGTTGGCATGGGTTACCCACGCCCTGCGTATTATACTCATAACGATGAGTTTGGGATATACTCTTCCCCTGCCCGATTTATTCCTGATACTCCCCCTGATAAGTGCGCTTTCACTTATTCCGGTAACAATAGCGGGTCTTGGGTTGGTTGAGGGAGGATTGATGGCTGTTATTGCCGGGTATGGAGTACCTTTGTCCGCTGCACTCTCGATCGCCATAATAGACCGGGGTCTTACTATGCTCTTTCACTTTGCAGTGGGTGGGCGGATAGCGGTCAATAATATTCTGCAATAAGGGGGATAATCAAATTTCATTTATGCCTGGGCATCATTTGCCATCATATTAATAAGGCCATTGTCATAATAGGAAGAAAATGCATCCGATTTCTGGATCTTTCCTTTGTCAATATGCATGAAGGACATCTGGCCAAAAATTCCTGCACTTGAAGTAATTAAGCCTGTTTTTAACCGAGTATTATCGAATATAAAGTAAACATTGCCGGGTTGGTTGACCGTATCAATCGTCCCTTCGTTATTGATTGGTAATGGTAAGATATTCCGGTTCTTGTTGTGAATAAAGGAATTGCACCACTCACCAAATGACACATCCTGACTTGTAGTATATAATTTGGGATATGCAACATTTTCTCCCACAAAGGGACTTGTCTCGAATCCATTGATGATACTGGCAAGAGAGAAAAATGACATTATTCCTACGAGGATACAGATGCATAAAATAGCTGCTGACTTGTTCCTGATGGGAAGTGAATTGTGTATCCAGAGTATGCCGAATGCTCCTAAAAAGACAAGACCAAATATCTGGACTGCGGGATAAAGACGATCGGGAAGAAATATAACTACGGGAAAAATGATACCAATTCCCAACAAGAATGAGAGAAGGATCGCATTCAATATTGTATAATCACCAAACCATGAACGTTTTTTGAGGAGTGAACAAAAACCCAGTATGGATACCAGCACCAGCAGGGATGAGCCAAGGGTATTTTCAAATAATGTTATAAGGGGTAATTTATCATATCCCGTTGGGGACGAAATGGACTGAGAGATAACATTTTGATAAGTAACCGGAACCGGAGTGACTGGAATTGGAGTAACCGGAATCGGAGTAACCGGAATCGGAGTGATTGGAATCGAAGTGACTGGAATCGGAGTGACTGGAATTGGAGTAACCGGGATCGGAGTAACCGGAATCGAGATTTTCGGAGCAGATGTAGGGAAAAAATTTGTCATTAATGATTGTATTTTTATGAAAAACGGTTGGAAATATTTGGTTAGTAATTGCACCGGATTATTATTTGATACGATATAGAGTATAGCAACTAAAAAAATTGCAAAGATTGCAGCGAAGTATATACTGGATAAAGAGCGTTCCCTTGTTTGGATGTAGTGAAAAATATCAATGAGAATCAGAGAACAAACGGTAACGAACACGATCACTGCAGTCAAGTGATGAGTAAGGATCAGTGCAATTGCACTCAATAAGAAAAGCAGGTAAAATGCAGGTTTCCGTGATCTGTACGTGAACAGGATCATCGTAACGCATACCAGAGCAATCCCAAAACAATATGCTATATGTTCAGGATGTTCACCTTGCATCAGATAAAAATCGAGGCACGTGAACAATACCGCAGCAACGAGTCCGAACTGAATATTCACAAACCGTTTTCCAATGACAAAGATAAACAAAACACCTATTGCGATTAATAAACTGCCGAGCAGAAGATAGATCGACAGCGGATTATAGCCGGTTAATAATGTTACCTCAGATGCAAAAATATGGTGGAATGGGAAAATATTAACAAGACCATATTCATGAAACGTTGTGATACGTCCCGTAGTAAGAATCTCCTTAACGAAAGTAATATGGAAACCACAATCCGGTTGTGTTATACCGTTATTGAAAATCAGATGATTGGCAAAGACAATGTTGAGGGAGAGTAAAAATGCCTGAAACAGGATAACATAACGGGAGATCACTGATTTGAACGAGAAAATTTCAAAAATAAGTATTGCAGCACAAATTGATATGCACAGGTAATACAGGATAGGTTTTGTATAACTTTCCTGCAGGATAGTCAGAAGGCTTACTGAAAATATTATAAAAAAAAGAATTGACGATATGACCGGAATTGTTCTATTGATTTGAATAACGTTATTATATTCCTGTTCGGCATGATTAGTTCTCCATTCAGGAAGGAGTTTCCCTCTTTTCTTGAAGACTAGGTATATAATTATTCCAATGTTTGCAAAGATTGCTGGAAATAATATACTAAAATACTGTAATTTGAGAGTTGCCACGAGAAGTAAAATCAGCAAAAACCATACGAGATATATGAGTATGTCAAAGTTCGCTAATTTTGTATAAATACGTGAAAAAGGTATGATTTTCATATATTCCTTCACTCATATCCTAATTCGAAGAATTGCACGTTCATGCAATATATTTCATTGTTATGTTAAATGATAAAAGATTCTCATTATACATTTGACAGTTTGTGTATTTTGGAGTGTTATCAACTACACTATCTCGTTGGAGATAGGTGCTGCTTTTTAAAACCCCTAGGCATTATTTCTGGGAATACGCATTTGTTTTAATTTCCTGTAATATCCCGTGGGCATTTTCATTTTGTTTACTTGAGCCGACCCCGTTTATTTTTGGGTTAATGCGGAAACGGCTCCGCCATTTTCATGCACGGGAATCCTTTGATCCTTAAATGAAATTATATTTGATTTCATTCTAATTAGTCTCTGTTATATCTTGAAATCATTTGACTGCACATCAAAATACCAGTGTGAGCAGATTATCTAATCTGGATAATGATAGCATTCTCTGGTGAATTATTCCAATGTATTAATTGGATTTTTTATCTTTCCGTTTTCCCTGATATAGCTGGTACCTGCATTACGGGGATTTTGATGAGGATGGCACATCCTGCCAATGCCACAAGTCCGAGGATCAAGTTATTTTCAGGATTATTGTAAGGAGCCACGAGATTTCTCATACCCGTACCGGCACAGATAAGGGAGTATACACCTAGTATGCAGAGAAGTCCCTTCACTACACACAATAACGGTGTCTTCCACTTCTGAATTGACACATTCAACGGACCCGGGAGTCTGTTACTATACACCAGCAAGAGCAGCACGAGGGTTGAAAAGAGGAATATCCACTCAGGCAGGGACGTAATCTCCAGCCAGAAGTAACTTACATAAAAATTCACTTCGGGGCGCGTCTGGAATATTCCACCCAACGGGAAGAACCACGTCACTGGCTCGTGCCACATCTCGTCGAGAATCTGGTGAAGCAGGACAGCACCCGCAAGACCTAAGATGAGGAGGGTGCGTCGGGAGCGCCATACGATGAGGGCGATTGCTGTAATGATCCCGACGAAGAGGAGTGTATGGCTAAACGTCCTGGCGTTGTCCAACGCTTGCGGGAAGATAGTTAACCCCAGTGGCTTATCGATGAGGTCCGGTAGAATCGAACCCACGATGCAGACCGGGATAAACCGGCGATCTCCTATAATTCGCCAAAGTACTAGTCCGAGCACGGTACCGGCAAAGATATGAGCGAAGATCAACATGCAGATGGGGGATTTATTTTGTATTGGTGGATGTTATCTGATTTTGGAATTGGTTATTGTTCATCTCGCGTCTCCAAAAAATGTGAATTGTTATAAGTACCAGAATATCTGCTTCTTATCTCCGTTTCTTGACGATCTCCGCGATACAAAAATTCATATGAAGGCTAATAATTATCATATTGAAAATAGAGAATTGATTGAATAAATTACTTGTGGCATACTTACGATAAAAAATCATAAATGTTTTGAATTGTGAAATCAAAATTAAAAGAGAAAATTTCCAAATCCCATGTCTACGAATTCACTCGTAATAAGAGTTTGTCATATCAACAAAAAATATTGTTTTGGTGGATATCAGGAACCGTACAATGCCTTCTGCGATGCGATTGATAATTCACTCAAGACACCATTCCACTATATCTTTTGCAAAAATTTCGACCCGTCCGTAAACGAATTCTGGGCGCTCAAGGATGTATCATTTGATTTGAAAAAAGATGAGGTCATTGATGTCCTCGGAAAAAAAAGTGAGGGGGAGAGCACATTGCTCAAGATCCTATCAGGGATCACCACACAGACTGAGAAAATCGTTGAACTCTATGACAATGGAGGGTCATTGCTTGACGTGGGCACCGAATTCCATCTGGATCTGATCACGCGATATAATATTTTTTTGATCGATTGCATTCTCTGGATTAAATGGCAGGATATGGATCAGAAACACGATAAGATTATAAAATTCTCCGAGATTGAAAAACTCTTTGATATGTTGGGGAAGTGGTATTCAAGTGGGATGGATGTCTGGCTTCCGTTGCCATTGTGGTACAACACTAGGGGTAGAGAAATTCTGCTCGTGGATGAGTTGCTTGCGGTAAGAAATATTAGGTGGGGTTGCAATGGTACGTAGAGTTGTTCACCGAAAAATCTCCAGTATTTGGTAACATCATGATAGAGCTGTCACCCGATCTCATCAACGCTGTGCACATGAAGAACGATATAAAAACTATGCTAATTAGGGCATTGAAAAAAAATTATTCAACCTTTCAGATTCTGGATTTTTACTCAAGGGGTTTCAAACGATATCTCTTCGCCCTGCTGGTATTCAGCGTATTACTAGGTCTAATGCAGATCTTTCAGATTATCCTCCTCTACCCGATATTGAATGCCTCCTTTGCACTCCAGGATGGAGGGATTACATTTTTTGAGCCCCTGTACAATTTCGTCAGAAATACGTTTGCCCTGCCAGATGTTGTCTCTTTTTGTCTCTTGTTCGTTCTCTTTGTATTTTTGACGTTCATCGTTTCATCCATTTATAAATATATTTCTCTGCAATTTACCAAGAAGGTCATTTTAGAGAAAAAAGGAACCATCATCAATAAACTTATAGAAAATGATTACCGGTATTTTGTGGAAACTCGACGGGGAGACATCTTATATTCAGTAATTACTGCTCCTGATGGAATCAAAGAGTTTTTAAAAATCGCAACAATTCTTTTTTCAGATATTATTGTAATTCTATCAATAATTATTATGTTATTATTTATATCCCCAACGGGTGTTTTTCTTCTGCTTACCGGAGGGTTCCTGTTTATTCTGGTTATAAGATTAATCGGAAAAAGGGTGGCCTACAGTTTAGGAAAGTTGCAATTACAGTCAATACAATCAGAAAATGAAGTCATTGGTGATTATGTACTGGGCTTGAGGCAGATACGATCTGTTAATGGTGACCCTTATTGGAAAACACAATATAACAATGCTCTTCATCATTACTGGGAAAAATTCATAAAGTACGAATTTTTAATGTACTTGCCAAGTATAACAATAGAATTTGTTTTTTTTTCAATCATTGCCATCTTTGTAATATTAATATATTCATTCTATGAAAATGGTTTTCTTTATATAATTCCTATATTTGGGACATTTGCGTTTGCTGCACTAAAGATACTCCCAAAACTTTCTAACATGGGCAGTTACAATATGGCGATTATGGGTTCGTGGCCCTCTCTTGAAACAATCTATAGGTTCCTGAATGATAACCAATATAATACTATAAAGAACGGAGAAAAAAAATTCGATTCTCTTATGATGGATATCATCTTTGATGGTGTAGGTTTTTCGTATTATAAGGATCAGGGATTGATTAAAGAAGTGTATCTTCCCATTAAAAAGAACAAAGTAACCGCCCTAGTTGGCCATTCGGGATCAGGGAAATCAACGATTATCTCTTTACTCCTCCGGTATTACGATGTATCAAGCGGGAGAATCCTGATAAACGGTATTGATTTGCGGGAATACGACCTGAAAACTTTCCTCCGGAAGGTGGGGTATGTGAGTCAGGATACATTCCTCTTCAATGCGACCGTATGGGATAATATTGCGTTTGGTGGAGATTATTCAGATGATCAGATCATCGAGGCCGCAAAGAAGGCAAATATCCACACGTTCATCTCCAGTCTTCCCAAGGGATATGAATCTATTGTTGGGGATCAGGGTCTGAAATTATCTGGTGGAGAGAAGCAGAGGATTGCTATTGCACGAGCGCTTGTGAGAGATCCTGAAATCCTGGTTCTTGATGAGGCGACAAGCAATCTTGACAACGAGTCAGAGGCGGTTGTCCAGGACTCGATTAATCGTGTGTCTGAAAATATTACTACTTTTATCATCGCTCATCGTCTTTCGACCATCAGAAAGGCAGATACAATTTTCGTCATGAGCAGTGGCAGGATCGTGGAGAGCGGGAGCCACGACGAGTTGATGGAAAAGAGAGGGAAATACTTTGAACTATATGAAGTTGGGGGATGAAGTGGCGTTATTACAGTTACTTCAAAGCATCGCTATCAATAATCAACAGTTGCGTCCAAATTATTCTTTTCATATTGAAGGGAATTCACTTTGTTCCTTTTGATTCTGGTGCATTAATGCCGCAATGTCGATGAAATCAGAAACTGGTTATCAACGGATGGGATTTGCACATAGAGATTATATTATCTTCTATGAATTTATGGGATTGGATGATAGTTACCTCCCATCTGTTCGCCAAGATAGGAATCAATGGAGTTTCTGAATGTGTGAGTTGGAAATCACGAAATATTAATCCGAATAAAAAGATAAACTACCCACTAATGTCATATTTCGATAATAAGACAATACTTATTACCGGGGGCACCGGCTCTTTTGGAAGGATGTTTCTGGCAACCTTGTTACGTGAAGACAATCCTAAAAGCATTCGTATTTACACTCGGGGAGAACTGCTCCAGTACGAGACAGAGAAACTGTTTCCAGATAATTGTATCAGATTTTTCATCGGAGATGTACGGGATAAAGAACGGCTTTCCCGGGCAATGAACGGAGTCGATATCGTTGTTCATGCCGCAGCTCTCAAGCAAGTACCAACCTGTGAATATAACCCTATTGAAGCAGTGAAGACCAACATAAATGGATCCATCAATATCATCAACACTGCTATCGATAACAATGTCGACCGGGTTATTGCCCTGAGTACTGATAAAGCAGTCCACCCCGTCAATCTGTATGGGTCGACAAAAATGGTTGCAGAAAAATTGTTTGTTCAGGGGAACTCCTATACAGGTTACGATCGAAATACTAAGTTTTCATGCGTCCGGTACGGAAATGTTGTGGGGAGCAGGGGAAGTGTAGTCCCGCTCTTTCTTGAACAGAAAAAAACCGGGCGACTCACCCTCACCGATGAACGCATGACCCGTTTTTGGTTGACACTTGAAGATGGTGTCCAGTTTGTTAGAAACTGTCTGCCGCAAATGACCGGGGGTGAGATCTTTGTGCCAAAGATCCCCAGTATGAATGTGACAGATCTGGCACATGCTATAGCTCCTGACGCAAAGATCGAGATTATCGGTATCCGGCCCGGAGAGAAGATTCATGAGATCCTTATTACAGAAGATGAGGCAAGACACACGAGAGAGTATGAAACTCATTTCGTTATCGAACCTGAACTGAAATTCTGGAATCCGAATATTAGGGAGGGGGGTGGGGCATTGCCAGATGGATTTAGGTATTCCAGTGATACGAATACGAAATGGTTGAGCATTGAAGAATTAAAAAATATGATTGCGATTTAATTAATATTTAAGGCATCGAATTATATCATTTGTACGTGAGAGATTATTATCATGAAATTCCAGACGCCGCAAGAAGAATTCTGGGCAGGATCATTCGGTAATGAATATATCGATCGCAATCAAAATACTCCAATTGTTGTCGCAAATATTGTTGCATTATTCTCAAAAATTTTCTCCCGAACCGCAAATGTTAAGTCAGTGATAGAATTTGGAGCAAATATTGGTGGCAATTTGATAGCAATTCAACAGTTATTGCCAAACGCTGAACTTTCTGCAATTGAAATTAATAAAAAGGCAGTATCAATATTAAATAAGAATGATCAGTTAAAAGTTTATCACCAATCTATCCTTGAATTTGATTGTGATTACCCTCGTGATTTCGTTTTCACAGCAGGCGTACTAATTCATATGAGTCCCGAGTTTCTCCCTCAAGTATATGATAAACTGTTTGCGACTAGCCGAAAGTATATTTGCATTGCGGAATATTACAATCCCACCCCAATGGAGATTACCTACCGTGGTCATAAAGCACGGTTATTCAAGCGGGATTTTGCCGGGGATCTACTTGAGCGCTTCTCAGATCTGAAATTGATTGATTATGGATTTGTTTATCATCGAGATCCCGTATTTCCCATTGATGACATTTCATGGTTCTTACTAGAGAAAAATATGCAGAATCAAGAGTAAATGCCTCCATCCAGATTTGGATAACCAGACAAACCTCAATTGTTTGCATTGAAAAACTTGATTAGAGAATCCATATGAAAAAAACTTCGAAAAATAAATTGGCTATATCAGGTGGTACACCTATCAGAAATCTTCAATTGCCATATGGCAGGCAATGGTTAGACGATGAGGATATCAACGCAGTTGTCAATGTTCTTAAGTCTGACTGGTTAACAACTGGACCAAAAGTAGCTGAATTTGAGCGATCATTTGCCGAAACGATTGGTGCAAAAGAAGCAGTTACAGTTAGTAATGGCACTGCTGCATTACATGCGGCAATGTATGCACTCGGGATTGGTCCTGGTGACGAAGTAATTGTATCCCCAATGACGTTTACTGCATCCGCAAATTGCATTCTTTATCAAGGGGGCATACCTGTTTTTGCTGATGTTGACGCAAAAACATTGTTAATTGATCCTGAACAGGTCAAATCAAAAATCACAAGTCGTACAAAAGCGATTATTGCCGTTGACTATGCCGGGCAGCCTTGTGATTATGATGCCTTGAATGATATCGCTCGATCGCACAACATTCATCTTGTTGATGATGCATGTCATGCCCTAGGAGGATACTATAAAAATAAACCCGTGGGATCACTTGCTGATCTCAATACATTCAGTCTGCATCCGGTCAAACATATCACCTCAGGAGAGGGTGGGGTTATTACTACAGATAATTTCCCCTTTGCTGAAAAAATGCGTATGTTCCGTAGCCATGGAATTACATCAAATCCCCGACAGAGAGAGTTATCAGATTCATGGTTTTATGAGATGGTTGATCTTGGATACAATTATCGTCTCACCGATTTCCAATGTGCTCTCGCGATGAATCAGTTGAAAAAATTATCCGGTTGGGTGAAAAGACGGCAGGAAATTGCAAAAAGGTATGACATAGCTTTTTCCAGTATACCAGAGATTGCTCCACTCTGCTTACGAAAAGATGTTAGTCATGCATATCATCTCTATGTTATCCGGTTAAATCCAGAAAAAATGCATACTGACAGGGCAACGATATTTAAGGCTCTACGGGCGGAAGGAATCGGGGTAAATGTACATTACATTCCAGTGCATCTACATCCATTTTATCAACAAAAGTTGGGTACTAAACGTGGGATGTGTCCGGCTGCGGAGAAAGCATATGAAGAGATCATTTCGATACCTATCTACCCGAAGATGAATGAAATCGATGTGAATGATGTAATAAAAGCGGTTCAAAAAGTAATCTGTGCATTTTCATGAATGATGTAATTGCCATTGTGCAGAATCGAATGGGAAAGACGCGACTTCCCGGGAAATTTTTTTTGTATCTTGCAAATAAACCAATGCTTGTCCGGGATATTGAACGAATTCGGAGTCCCAAAAAAACACTTCTTATCCGTGTCGATGCCAATCTCGACATCGGGGCTGGACATGTGATGCGTTGTCTTGCAATAGCACAAGTTTGGCAAGATGATGGCGGAATAGTTACTTTTCTTATGGCTCCTGGCTCTCCTTCACTTGAACAACGCATTTGTTCGGAAGGGATGAATGTGCTTACTATTACAGAACGACCGGGGAGTGATGAAGATGCTACAATAACCGTAGAAATTGCAAAAAAAATTGAATCCTCATGGATCGTTGTTGACGGGTACCAGTTCGGCGCGACCTATCAGAAAATATTAAAAACACATAATTTTAAGGTTTTTTTTATCGATGATTATGGACATGCAGATCATTATTATGCTGATATTGTGCTTAATCAGAACATTTATGCAAACATGTCATTTTATAAAAATTATGAACAATACACCCGGTTTCTTCTCGGGTCAAATTTTGTTCTCTTAAGGAGAGAATTCCTAAATATGGCAAGATATAATCGAAAAATTCCCGAAGTTGCCCGTAAAGTGTTGATCACGTTCGGTGGTGCAGATCCGGATAATATTACTCTAAACATAATAGAAGCCTTAAAAAAAATTGAAATTGATGCTCTCGAACTAATTGCAGTGGTCGGAGGGGTGAATCCAAATTATGAAACACTCAAGCAGAATGTGGAGGGACACCCGAGTTTTTTAATAAGAAAAAATGTTGAGAATATGCCTGAACTTATGGCATGGGCGGATGTAGCAATATCTGCTGGTGGAAGTACGTGTTGGGAACTAGCATTTTCCGGACTTCCCAATATTATTATCATTCTTTCCGATGATCAGGAATTAATTGCAGCAGAGCTTTCAAAACAAGGCGTGTCAATTACACTTGGTAGATTTGGCAATACTAACAATACATCAATAATTAACGTTATATCAGAACTTATTCTCTCACCGAAAAAACGGTATACAATGTCTCAAACAGGAAGGAGAATTGTTGATGGCAATGGTGCCCATCGTGTTATTTCCGCATTAAAGGATAATTAAAAACCTAACTTGAGAACGTTTTGATGTATCCTAATCCTATTTCAATGATAAGAGGAAGTATCTATGAAAAATAAAATCATATTAATCCGGCCTGAAAATGTGTATCGGTACAATAACTATCCTCCGTTAAATCTTATTTCTCTGGGGTCGATACTCAAAAAGAATGGATTTGACGTAACGATAATTAATTCAATTCTTGAAAAGGATGCATACAAAACCATCCAAGCCGAATTGAATGATGCTTTGGTTATCGGTATAACGATGTTGACTTCAGAAGTCCCCGATGCCCTAAAGGTAAGTAATTTCATAAAAAAACAAGCTGATATCCCTATTGTTGTGGGTGGGTGGCATTGTACCTTATTTCCTGAACAGATAGCAAATTGCGAAAATATCGATTATGTGATCATGGGAGAGGGGGAGGAACATTTTCTCGAGATTGCGAAAAATCTTCGCCAAGGTATAAAGCCGAAGGATAGGATATATCGAAAAAAGATTATCGATCTCGACACTCTACCGATTCCAGATTATACAATAGATAAGAACATCGAGTTTTTTATTAGAAGTTCTTTACAGGACCAGTTTTCTCGGTATGTCAAACATCCCCTACGATGGCTTCCTTATGAGAGCAGTCGCGGGTGTCCTTCAGAATGTGCATTCTGTATCAACGTTGTGACCGAAAATACACGATATCGAAAAAAAAGTGCAAAAAAAGTAGTCTCGGAAATTGTTCCGATTTTTAAACAATTCAAACTCACACATTTTAAAATAATTGACGATAATTTTTTTGTTGATATCAAACGTGCCCGTGAAATCGCGGAAGGGATCATAGAAAACGGTTTGGATATCACTTGGGACGCAGAATGTCGCTGTGATTACTTTAATGACAGGCAGATAAATGATGATACACTCCGGTTGTTGAAAAAATCCGGCCTCATTCAACTGACTCTTGGTATCGAGTCGGGATCCCAGCGAACACTCGATTTGATAAAAAAGCACATAACCTTCGAACAGGCGGAAAATGCTGTAATCAAGTGTAATCAGTTTGGAATTATTGCCCGGTCTTCTTTTATGATTGAGATCCCGGGAGAAACAATGGATGATATTCAAAAAACTATTAAGTTTATCAATAAATTAAGGAAATATCCCTATTTTTCCTGTGGTGTTACAACATTCAGACCATACCCCAAATGTGAACTGAGTGAAAATCTTTTAAAAAATGGATTGTTGACAGAACCACAGAGTTGTCAAGATTGGGCAAATTCTGATGCAATGGCAATGTACACAGCCAGTGAAATTATCAGACCCTGGCAGGTTGATGGCCGGTATTCTGTAAGTGCCTGTTATTATCTGAATATGGAGTCCGGTTCAAGACTTGGTGATCACCAGATTGACAATTTGAGCGATAAAATCAAAAACAATATATTCACATTCCTCGCAAAAGTCCGAAACCGGTTAATGTTTTACGCATTTCCTTTTGATATGGAGTTATACAAAAAATTCTTTGTATCGTTTTACGCAAAAAAGCAGGAAACTGAGAAAGGATCGGGTGTTGCGATATCCAAATGAACGGGATTAGGAAGAAACAATTTGTTTTTCTAGTTTTCGTGAGATCTTGATTTTAAAGCAGCAAAATTATTTGTCACAACAACAAATGGAGAAAAAGATATGCGAAACGTGATTGGGGTTATCACTGCCCGTATGACGTCTACGAGATTACCCGGCAAAGTCATGCATGAAATTGCAGGCAAAACAAACTTTGCTCACCACGTTGAGCGGATGAAATCTGTGAAAGGCCTGGATAGGGTATGTTTAGCCACTTCAAAAGATCCCAAGAACAAGGTTCTTATAAAAGAGGCAGAACGATTGGACTGTAGCTGGTATGCAGGTGCTGAGCAGGACCTTCTTGAGCGTCATATTAAATTGTGTGAACGGGAGAACGCAGATGCTGTAATTCGGGTAACTTGTGACTGTCCGCTTTTTAATATTGAAGCTACCTCTCGATTTGTGGCAGAATTTAAAAAAGAGTACCGGGATTTCATTTATTGTTCAAATATGACAATTATCCAGGGGACATTATCTGAATTGATTTCATACTCAGCTATGCTTAAAATGCACGAATCCTATCGTGGACCCGGTATTTCCATGCCAATACGGGAAAATATGAGCATGTATAATACCTTGGGTCTTGAGATTGATATCGATCTATGTCGGCCGGAATATCGGCTAACGGTTGATGAACCCGCGGATCTCAATTTAATCCGTCATATCTACGATTCACTCTATAAGGGAAAGCCCCTCAGCCTGTATGAAGTGTATACATGGCTTGATGATAATCCAGAAATTGCACAGATCAATATGAATGTAGGAATTAAAGGTTGTAACCAGTATGGTGCGAACCTGATGGAGAAACCCGAATATTCAATTGTTAAATCCGGGAAAAAATTTGTTATACTTGATTCACAAAAAAGATATGTGAATCCAATGAAATTTGTTTTAAAACTTGCAGAGATGTTCCCTGAAACGGAAAAAAAGACAGAAAAACATATTTGATATATGGGAACACTGTGAATCTTCATGTCAAAAACCATTACAATCGGAAAGAAAACTATTGGCGAGGGGTTTCCTGCATACATCATTGCTGAGATCGGAATCAATCATAATGGGGATATAAACACTATCAAAAAAATGGTTTTAGAAGCAAAATTCTGTGGTGTAGATGCAGTAAAATTTCAAATATTTAAATCTGAAGAATTTATTTCAAATTCCGATTATATTTATTCCTATACCTCTCAGGGCAAACCGGTTTCTGAATCCATGTTGGCCATGTTCCGTCGATTTGAATTTAGTGCTAATCAATGGAAGACACTCTTTCGTTTTTGTACTAAACAGGGTATTGATTTTTTTGTAACCCCACAAAACCCCTCAGACCTAGATTTCGTTCTATCTCTTGTAAATATTCCTGTAATTAAGGTAGGTTCAGATGATCTCACCAATCTTGATTTACTAGATAATTACGCCAGAAGAGGGAAGCCACTTATTATCTCTGCAGGAATGGCTACAATCTCCGAAATTGAAGATGCAGTTACTACTATCCGAAACACCGGTAATAATGATTTCGCAATTCTCCACTGCATCTCTAGTTATCCTTGTGAGGCACAAGATGTTCATCTAAAAAAGATGCTGACTATAAGACAGACATTTGATGTCGTCACAGGTTTTTCTGATCACACAGTAGGATCCGTTGCATCAGTCGGAGCGGTTACACTCGGGGCTCATATCATTGAAAAGCATTTCACTCTAGACAAAAATCTTCCCGGACCGGATCACTGGTTCTCTGCAGATCCTCGCGAACTTAAAGAGTTGGTATGTAACATCCGATTCATCGAAGATGCTCTCGGGACTGCATTGGTTCAACCTACCCAAAAAGAATATGCGATGCGGGAAATTGCACGAAGAAGTATTGTAGCCATCGATGACATACCTGTAGGAAAAATTATCCAAAGAAATATGGTTGGTTTTAAAAGACCCGGGATTGGACTCCCCCCGAAATACTTAAATATAATTCTCGGGAGAAAAACCCGTTTGTTTATAAGAAAAAATGAGCAGATTACCTTCAATAATACATGATGAACGTGACAATGAGAAGCGAATACTGGGAGAAAAATTGGGATAAATTAGTCGAAGAGAAAGAGGACATCCAATTAGTATCGGGCTGGGGTAATCGAAAATTTCAGGAAATGTTATTTGCGATCAATGATACTTCAAAAAAGCTTGACCTTAAATGTCAGGATACCCTTCTTGATATTGGTTGTGGTGCGGGTATTTTTGAGATCGCTTTCACTCACTGGGTTAAGGAGATCGATGCTGTTGATTTTTCCAGTGAGATGGTTAAACTTGCAAAAAAACAAACAATTTCCTACTCCAATGTCAATATCCAGAGAGCGAATATCAAGGCTCTGCCATATAAAAATGAATATTTTGATAAATTACTGGTAAATGGTGTGATTCAATACTTGGATAGTATGGATGAAGTAAAAAAAGCGATACAGGAATTGAATAGAGTATTGAAAAATGATGGAATTCTCTGTCTGTCATTGATACCTGACGCAGAAAAGAGAGATGATTTTTTAAATGGTTTTTATTCTCTTGGTCTTCGAGAAAATCAAATAAGAGATAGGATTGAAAAAAACAGTAACATCATTTGGTTTTCTAAAGAAACCATTTTGGATTTACTCGACACGTCCGGATTCATATCTTATACTATAGAAAAACCATGCATAGAATTCTTAAATAAATATTTTTTTGATGTTGTAGTAACAAAATAGTGGAGAACTCACTAATGTCTGTTTTCACATGCCCAATTTGTAAAAATTCGGATGTAATGACAGTTCTGCATTATGACAAATATCCCCTTTACATAAAACCTATATCAAAAGATCTCATCGATACGGTGGCACTGAAACCATTGACAATCAGTCTCTGCAATTCCTGCGGATATGTGTATCAGGAAAAACCTGTTGATTCTTCAGAGTTATCCGCGATATATGAAACAAACTATAGCAGTTATCATTCTCCCGCATTAAGCGGTATCGGAAGTTCTCTGGCGAAAGAATTTCTTTTGTTCTTGGAAAAGAATATCTCACTGACTCAAAAAAAAGTTCTTGAAATCGGTTGTTATGATGGATATTTCCTTACACTTCTACGAGATCAGCATGTATGTCATGTCATCGGCTGCGATCCAAGTCCCGGAGCAGAAATTGCACATCAAATGAATGTGGCAGTATTCAAAGAATATTACTCTCCGGGTTTGTTCAAAGAAAAATTTGATATTGTAGTATTACGTAGCGTTCTGGAACATATCCAGGAACCAATCCCCTTTCTTAAAGAGGTCCGCTGTGTTCTTAAAACGAACGGACGGGTCGTAATAGAAGTTCCCAATGTAATTTACTCACTAAAAAATGGGGTTATTGGCGACTTTTTCCATGAACATATTAGTTATTTCTCAAATGATTCCTTAAAAAAATGTCTAATGCAATCCGGTTTTAATATAGTCATTATTGATGACAATTCCTATTACATTCGAGTGATTGCAGAAAAAACAATTTTAGATAATCGACAAGAAAACACAGACTCTGCAAGAATGACTCCCATGCTTAAACAGATGTTTGAGGATTTTAATGAATTAACTGAGAATATGGCAAATGATCTGCAATCCGCTCTTAAACAATTTTCAGGAAAAACAATTTATCTCTATGGGGGCGGCGGTCATACTTTGGGGTTATTAAACAAGACACAGAATTTTTTAAAACCGCTTGGGGTTATTGATGGTGATCCCTCAAAAGAGGGAAAATATCTACCTGGGTTTAATATTCCGGTCTATTCAAGGACCGTTCTTGATAGAATTGATTGTGAAAAAACAATTGTTATTATTTCTTCAAAAATTTTCCAAAATGAAATTTTAGAAATTCTTATGGCGTATATTTTAAAGGGTCTGATCATCGTTGTACTATATCCTACAATTAACTGTTTAATTCCTAAAAATGAGATCAAAAATATCACCATAATCTAACCGTAAAAACCTATTAAGCTTTCACAGAGATTATGTATGTGACAAAATGAAAATCCTATTTTGTGGAAACTACGATGAAGGATATATTACACTGAATTGCATTTCCAAATATCATGATATCATATTCGTTTTTTGTGATTTAAAAGAAAAACGAAATGATCAAATCATCTCCTTTTGTAAAAAGGAAAAAATTGAATGTTTTCCGGATATAAAAATTAATGATTTAAAAATTTTAGAAATAATAAAAGAAAAAAAAATTGACATTGTTGTCTGTAATAATTTTAAAAAAATGGTGAATGATTATGTTTTAGAATCGACAAAATTCGGAGGAATAAATCTTCATAGTTCATTGTTACCACAATATAAAGGAAGGGCGCCTTTAAGCTGGGCAATTATTAATGGAGAAAAAAACACAGGTATTTCTGTTCATTTTATTAATAGAACTCTTGATGGTGGGAATATTATTCTCCAAAGAAAAATACCCATAAAGTACAGTGATACGTATTCTTCATTGTTAGAGCGAAACATACAACTTGAACCAGAATTGCTATTAAAATCATTAAAAAAAGTGGAACGTGGATATAAAGGAAAAACACAGATCTCCAATGGGAAAATTTTTCCTTACATAAATAATGAAATCAGAACCGTTGATTGGAATAGCAATTCAAGAAATATTTATAATCTGATTCGAGCAGTTGCCCCCCCCTTTCCTGGTGCGATTTCATTTACCGATAATAAAGAATTTAAAATTTTTTGGGCAAAAGAGAAAAGGGCCCTTTCTTCAAAAAATTATTCAGCGGGAGAAATAATAAACATCTTCGATACAAGTTTTGAAGTATTTTGTAAACCTAAAACAATCGAGATATTTGAAATCCAGGATGAAACTGGAAACAATCTGGTTGAGATAATAAATAATAAAACAATCTTTAAAGGTTTGATTCTGAAAAGCAGGAAAAAAAATGATCCCTCACAATAAACCATACCTTGATAATGCTGATTTCGCTGCGGTTGCCGATGTGCTCAGGTCCGGGTGGATTGCACCGGGCGATAATGTCTGCGAGTTTGAAAAACAGATTTCAGATTATCTTTCATCAGGAGGAGGGCGGGCGATTGCTGTTGAAAGCGGTACTGCTGCGATTCATCTAGCCCTTCTTGCATTAGGTATTAAAAAAGGAGATCATGTTATTCTCCCTACTTATGTCTGTTCTGCAGTCCTGAATGCAGTCCGTTATACTGGGGCGGTCCCCGTCATTGCTGATATCACGAGTAAGGATTTTAATATCTCATGCCAAGATGTAAAACATAAAATTACCGATAAAACCGCTGCATTGATCATCCCACATATGTACGGAATTGCCGCTGATATTCAGGATTTATTAGATCTTGGGGTTCCCATAATTGAAGACTGTGCTCAAAGTATAGGTGCGGAGATCAACGGAAAGAAAACTGGGACATTGGGAGATATTGCAATTTTTTCATTTTATGCAACAAAACTCCTCACAACTGCAAAAGGTGGTGCAATATACTCCCAAAACAGCGAATATATAGATATCATCCAGGATCGGGTGGATTTTGACTGTAAGCATGATTACAAAACACGGTTCAATTATCGCATGAGCGATCTTCAGGCAGCACTTGGATTGTCCCAGATAAAAAAACTGGATTACTTTATCGCAAAAAGGAGAACGATTGCCGAAAGATATACTGCTATTCTCCGGAGAAAGAAGAATGCAGAGTTAGTGAAGGTTTCAGATAATAAAGAAATTGTATTCTATCGTTACGTAATTATTTCTGAAAAAAATCCAAATAAAATCAAAAAAGAATTTTATAACGCGGGAATTTCAGTGATTAATCCACTTGAAACTTGGGAACTTCTTCATAATTACCTCCATCTGGACAGCCACGATTATCCCCATGCTGAACAGATGTCTCGCTCGACAATTTCCATCCCAATTTACCCTTCTCTTACAGACATCGAGATTAAAATAATTGAAAAGTCAATCGATACTATCTATTGAGCGTGATGCAATTTGAAAACGATTCTGACAGCCCATCAACCCCTTTATTTACCGTGGCTTGGATTCTTTCAGAAGGTCGCAATGTGTGATGTTTTTTGCCTTTTGGATAATGTTCAATTCTCTAAAAAAGATTACATTCATAGAAATAGAATAAAATCCCCAGATGGTCCGGTATGGTTAACCGTACCTATGCATACACACAATCATCAAGAAAAAACAATACGGGATATGTATATAGATAACTCCCAGAAATGGAATCGATCTCACTGGAATAATATCGTTGGTGCGTACGGTAAAAAAGCTCCATTTTTTCATTCATATAATGATTTTTTTGAAGACATCTATAAGAAAAAATGGGAAAAAATTGTAGACCTTGACGAATGTATACTAACATATCTATTTAAGGAACTCGGGATTTCTGTCAATATGTTAAAATCATCAGAACATTATTTTGAGGGCAAAAAATCAAATTTTGTACTTGACATGTGTATCAAGCTTGGTGCTGACATGTACATCTTCGGCGAAATGGGTGAAGCATATGCAGAAGTGGAGCAATTTGAGCAAAATGGAATTAAATTACACTTCCAAAATTATAATCATCCCGTGTATCCCCAGCTCTATGGGGATTTCGTATCTCATTTGTCAGTCCTCGATCTCCTGTTCTGTTTCGGAGAAAAGAGTTATGACATTTTAACAGGGCAAAACCCAAAAAGGGAAGATTTAATAAAGAAATTTGCCGTATAAAGCAATGATGAAGGTTTTGATAGTTGCAGCACATCCTGATGATGAAGTCCTTGGATGTGGCGGGACGATAGCCCGCATGTCGCATGAAGGCCATGATATATCTGTTGCAATTCTTGGCGAGGGAATCACTTCGAGATATCTTCACAGAGAAGATGCAGATAAAAAGATTCTCCAGAATCTTCATAAGCGTAGTCATCAAGTAGCGAAAATCCTCGGGATCAAAAATCTTCAACTATTTAATTTGCCAGATAATCGTTTTGATACTATTGCTTTACTGGATATAGTTAAAATTCTTGAAGGGATCATTGAAAAAATTAAACCAGAATGCATCTTTACTCATCATGCTTCCGATCTAAATTTAGATCATTGTCTTACAAATCGTGCTTCATTAATTGCGACCCGCCCCCTTGAGAATACTTCTGTGAAAACGGTCTTGTCCTACGAAGTACCTTCTTCAACGGAATGGACATTCCAGACAACCCCCACCAGTTTTCGGCCGAATATATTTATAGATATTTCCGGAACACTGGACACTAAAATCGATGCAATGCAATTATATGATAGCGAGAGTCGACAGTATCCTCACCCCCGGTCATCAGAGTCATTACGTGCAAATGCCTCCCGATGGGGAAGCGTTTCAGGTTTGAAAGCGGCTGAAGCGTTTGAACTTGTTCGTAAAATAAAATAAATGTATAGAGCCTTCAATCCGTAGTAAAATCCGATCCCCGCCATTATCATTTAACCAAAAGAACTTTTTATAATGAGCCTAAAACCGACCATCGACCGTAAAAATCGCTCATTTTTATTTTGTTTATTGATATTTATCTCCGAAATCCTCAATTATCTTTAAAATCTATTTGGATATATGGGCAAAAAAATTCTTTATTTAGCAACGCCTCAAATTCCTAATGATAGTAGAATAATTTTGGATCCCACAACAGTTTATTTTTTTATATCCTGTGATAACATTGATATTCCAAAACGATTTTGCGCAACGGATAAAATTTGGAGCGTGATGAGATCTGATAACGATTGTTCTAAAACAAACAATTTTTTTAATGATATTCAGCATATTAAAATCTCTGGAAAAAATATATTTGAATTTACACTCTATGACGGCATAAACATGTGGCAATTTATGCCATCACATATTTGGCCAGTATTTTTTAAAACAATTGAATATATCGATTTAATAAAGTTTATAGTGGAAAAACATCACCCGTCTGAGTTAAGATATTTTTCTGCTGAGCATTATTTGGCACAATTATGGGAAGGGGTAATTAAAAGTATTGGGGAAAAATATGAAATACCGGTCAACAGAATATTCGAATCCATGCCTATAGAAATCTCAAAATTTTTTCCCAGAAGGTTTTCAGAACTTTATTATCTCTCGATAAAAATTAAAAATAGCTGTGTGGTTGGTGGAATTACTGAACTATGTACACAATTAAATAAAAAAATATCAACAAAATTTACATCTGAACGAAAAGATCAATCAGAAAAAAAAATATTATGTGCGACGCTCGGTCAAAGACATTGGGTTTCAATTCCCGGTACTGACAATGTGAAATATGACGAACAATTTTACCCTTTCTTATCCGCTTTTCGTACAAAAGGTTATTCAAAATTTATTTTTGTCGATTGTCTGGATTCCCCAAAAAAACTTTTGAAGAAAAGAAATGATGAAAAAAAAGGCATTGTATGGAATAGATATTCAGATTATCTTCAAAACGGAAATGCATCACATCATCTTGCAAAAAAACATTTTAATATACTCTGGAAAAAAATAAAAATTGACACAGATTTTCAAAAAAAATTCTGTTACGAAGGTATCCCATTATTTCCAGCAGTATGTAAAGAACTTCAAACTGCTTTTTTAATTTTGATGCCCGATTGTGTAAAATTGCTTTCAATCTCTAAAAATATGATAGAACTAGAACGTCCTGATGCAATTATTGTGACTTATGAAACCGGTCCATGGGAACGTGCTCTTATCATACAAGGAGGGCTAAACGGGATTCCTACTATTGGCTTACAACACGGAATGCTTTATGATGATAATTGTGATCACTCGCATTTATCAATAGGAATAGATCCTCTAAATAATCCCAATGCTTTCATCGTTCCCAAAATCACCTGTGTATGGGGCCCTTTATGGAAAAGTAATTTGACGAATTTTTTTAATTATCCTGAAGGATCAATAAGAGTGACGGGGCATTGGAGATATGATAAAATTAATGATATAAAAATTTCATTAAATAGCATTGAAATAAAAAAAAGACTGAATCTACCTTCGGAAAAAAAGATTATAGGTATTTTAACTTCAGATCTGGACTTATTAAATTGCGTACGTATTTGCCTTGATGCGATTGCAAATTTCAGTGATTATATACCTTTAATAAAACTTCATCCAGTAATTAAAGTCGGCGCAGTTCGGAACATGATAGAAAAGCTAGGGTACCCAAAAAATACTATATTTGAAGGAAATTTATATGAATTACTTCATATTTCAGATTTGTTAATTTGTCAATACTCAACTGTACTTTCTGAAGCGATATTAATGGATAAAGATGTTATTTTAGTAAATTTTACAAAATATAAATTGCCGGATGAAATGATCAACAGAGAAATATTCATGATAATTGAAAAACCAGAAATGCTTTCAGAAGCTATCAACAATCTTATTAAGGATGATGTTTTGAAAAAAACGATTGCTGCCAAACGAGAACAATATATTGAAGAATATTTTTTTAAAAATGATGGTAAAAGTGCAGAACGGGTTGTTAATGAAGTAGTTGGGTTAATAGAGAAATCGAATCCAAATCATAATTGATCAACTTGAGAATATGGATGGTAAAAGTGGATCGCGGTGAACTGGAAAAAGTAACGACCGAGTTAGAAATTTTGGTTCAACTGTTGACTGATATACAGAGAAATGATTAATTCACAAATTGAATCTGTGCGCCGGCATCTGCAAAAACAATATTCAGGTGTTTTGAGCGAGCAGCAAATTGATCGACATATTCATGATTATATTGGATTATCAATAGCCGAACAGCAGGTTGCCGATGTTCTCGCTGGGGGAAAAGTTGAACAGTTATTGGATATTGGATGCGGGTTTGGCTCTTTTGTATTAGCTGCACGCCAAAAAGGAATTGATGCTATTGGAATTGACATCGCCAATTTCGAAATTCAATTTGCCCGTGAGCGATTACACATCCTACGCCCACAAGAAAATCCGGAAAATATATACCAGTTAGGAACTGGAATATCATTGCCTTTTTCTGATGAGCAATTTGACGTTGTTACTCTTTGGAACATTCTTGAGCATATTCCTGATGATCAGGTTTTGTTACAGGAAGTATCCCGAATTTTACGCCCTAATGGAAGAGTGTATATTGTTTGTCCCAATTATGCCGCATTCCGTAGTGAGGCACATTATCACCTTTTTTGGGTCCCCATTCTTCCCAGAAGCGTCGCAATAGAATATCTCCGGTTCCGCGGGCGTAATCCCTCATTTTTCGAATCGAATATCTTTTATCGGACAAATTGGGGAGTTATACAGGCATTATATCGAAATGGATTTGAATTGTACCCAGACGATTTGCTTATCTTCAAACTGATGAACTTCGACTCTACTGATAAGCCGGCAATTACGTTGATATTGAAAATATTTAAAAAGTTAAGATTAATGGGATTTGTAAGAATGACTCTCAGATTCCAACTCTATAATCCCTTCAAACATTCAGTAACACTGTATGCCTTCAAAAAGGAGAAAAAGTTATGACTTCATTGCTAGTGATCGTGCCGGATCGCCTGTCAGATTTGGTGGCGAAGGGAGAGATCACCGCCCGTTATTATAATCCCGGCGATTTATTTGACGAAGTCCATATTCTCATGACGAATAACGACAAGCCGGATAGAAAACAAATCCAGAAGACTGTCGGGCGAGCGAGATTATACCTTCATAATTTACCCTTGCCATCCGTTATTGCCACATTCGGTTGGCAACCGTTCATGTTAAAAAAATGGGTTGCTTCTGGTATACAAATGGCAAAAGAGATACAACCATCATTGTTACGGGCTTACGGTAATTCTGTTAATGGTTTCCTGGCAGCACAAATTAAACAACAGCTGAAAATTCCCTTGGTAGTATCTCTGCATACAAATCCTGATGTAGATATCCGTGGTTGCATATCCTGGAGATCTGACTGGATATTATATTTAATGTATAAACGAATGGTCTGGTTTGAAAAAGAGACTCTCAAAAATGCGGATATAGTTCTACCTGTCTATGAGTCAATACGAGGTTATGCAATAGATCATGGAGCTAAGCAGGTCAAAGTATGCTATAATGTAGTAAATCCAGATTTTTTATATCCGAAAAAAACATATTTCCTCCAGACTCCCCCACGCATTATCTCGGTTGGAAGACAATTTGACCAAAAAAATCCAGATAATTTAATTCGCGCAGTTGCTCTTCTTCCTGATGTTGAGTTGACATTAGTTGGAGATGGTCCCTGCCATAAATATTTGGAACAAGTGGCTAGAGAATGTAAGGTTCAAGACCGTGTAATCTTCTATAATGGAATCCCGAATGATCAACTTTGTCAAATATTGCCCGATTATGATCTTTTTGCAGTTCATATCGAATCATGGGGAATCAGCAAAGCGGTTATCGAAGCATTACTTGCGGGATTGCCTATCATCCATAATAAACGAAAAGGAGAGCCGGTACATGAATTTAATGAGAGCATAATTTGTCTTGTTGAAAATACCGTTGATGGCTATCACGATGCACTTAAAAAAATGTTGACTGACCATACGTATCGGGAACATCTTGCTCGAAATGGATATTCCCATGCCGAGGCATTATGGTCCCCGGAGAAAACAGAGGCTGAATATGTTACAGTATATCAGGATCTTCTATCCGGGAAAAAGAGCAGTTCTTGAAAATCACCCGGTAACCCTTTTTTAACTAATAAAAATAGTAGGTAAACGAATAATTCTGAACCAGGCATCATCACTTTATATCTTGGCAACTAAAAAGCCATGAGAAATGAAAAAAATACTCATTCATCTTATTGTTGCTGCCCGCCCCAATTTCATGAAGATAGCACCATTATATCATGCCTTGTCTCGTGAAGAATGGTGTGATCCGGTTCTGATCCATACCGGGCAACACTATGATGAAAACATGTCCGATTCTTTTTTACACGATCTCGGGCTTCCCGAACCACATTGGAATCTTGGAGCTGGCAGTGGTACCCATGCTGAGCAGACAGCAGGAGTCATGATCGCATATGAGAAGGTATGCCAGCAACAAACCCCGGATTGGGTCATTGTTGTAGGGGACGTAAACTCGACCATGGCGTGCGCAATTGCGGCAAAAAAACTCAACCTTTCCGTCGCACACCTTGAGGCAGGTCTTCGCAGTCGGGACATGAGTATGCCAGAAGAGATCAACAGGGTTGTAACCGATGCTATTAGTGATGTTCTCTGGACTCCGTCTCCGGATGCAGATGACAATTTACTGAACGAGGGAATCCCCCGGAAAAAAATTGTCCGTACAGGTAATATCATGATGGATTCATTTGAGATGTTGCGTCCGAAAATTGAAAAGGAACACACTTCCCTTTCTTATGGCTTGACTCCGGGATCCTATGGGGTTGTAACCGTTCATCGACCGGTAAATGTGGATGATACCGGGAATCTCAGCAGACTGGTATCGTTGCTTGTTCAGATAAGCAAAAAAATCCCCTTGGTATTTCCGGTTCATCCTCGAACATATCACCGGTTGGAATCGTGTGGTCTTCTTGAACTCTTAAAAAAGGAGCCGGATATTCATCTTACTGAGCCATTGGGGTATATTCGTTTTATGAGTTTAGTCCAGAATGCGAAATTAATTATCACGGATTCTGGTGGAGTACAGGAAGAAACAACCTACTTGAATATCCCGTGCCTTACTTTACGTGAAAATACTGAACGTCCGATCACTATCACCCAGGGGACAAATCAATTGGTCCGGATTGACACCCTGATGGAACGAGTCAATACCATTATGAAAGGAGAAAATCAGAAAGCCATCTGTCCGGAATTTTGGGACGGTCATACTGCCGAACGAGTGGTAAAAAGCATAAAGGAAATTAATGGTATATGATTTCTATCAAAAATTTACTGAGATTTGCCTATTATGACCCGTACCAGATTGCGTATCGGGTAGCAGGAAAAATCAAACCGGATTTCCTTTTCAGGAAGTATAGAAAACTGGCAAAGATACATGGATTTGATCGATTATATATTATTCTCTCATTCGATTGTGACTCTTCTGAAGATATCCCTGCCGCAAAAATTATCCATACATATTTGAAAAAAAAGGGATTAAAGGGCACATTTGCCGTTCCGGGTCATTTACTTAAAGATGGTGCTGATGTTTACCGCAGTTTATCAGGAGAAGGTGCCGATTTTATTAATCACGGGGCATTACCCCATGTTGAAAAACGAAACGGGCGCTATTGGTCAAAAACATTTTATGATGAGATGTCGGTTGATGAAGTCATTCGGGATATTAAAGATGGCCATCAAATCTTTAGTTCTGTTATCGGGCATCCCCCCATTGGTTTTCGTGCACCCCATTTCGGAACTATCTTGAATCCCTTGCTGAAAACAAAAATTTATCAGGTACTTCAGGAGTTGAAATACCAGTATTCGAGTTCAACCATGCCAATTTCAGGGTTTCGTTTCGGACCGGTGCAAAAAATTGATGAATTATACGAAATATCCTTGTCAGGTTCTTATAACCGCCCGTTGGATGTTTTTGACTCGTGGGGTAATGTCATAAGTCCTTACAATCCTGTAATAAAAAATGAATATGCGGACCAGTTCATAAAAACTGTTGAACATCTTACGAACCAGAATATAGGCGGTGTGCTGAACTATTACGTTGACCCTTCACAGGTAGTTGATAATGCATCATTTTTCCGGGCACTGGATTTTCTGGTTGAGCGAGATGTTCCTTCGTTATATTATCCCGAATTGATTGGAATGTTGAGTTAGTAAATTATCTCAGGAACATACTTTATCGAAACATTCTGCTAATCTTTTTGAGGTAGTATATGCATTATAGGGCTCAATCTCCTCATCCCCATAGGAAAATTCGGAAAGGCTGTTTTCTTTGAATTTCTCATAAAGAAAGAGAATTGCCTTTTCAATTCCAGGAATGTCATCCGGTGAAACTACACATCCCCGCAAAGATCGAATTAACGATGCAGATTCCCCCTCCAAGGGAGTGATGCCCAATATTGGTTTTTTAAAACCAATGTATTCAATTAATTTTAAGGGGAGAAAAACACTCGGCGTTTTGGAAGGGGCATCAATAACCAACAAAACATCAGCATTTTTCAGATACTGTAGACTTTCAAGATAGGGAACAGTTCCTGTGATAGTAACAATTTTTTCAAGATGTAATTGTTGAACAAGGCGCTTATAATGGTTCGGAAGTTTACCAACTATCTGGATATTAAGATGGTTTTTTAATTCTGGTCTTTTCAAAAGAAGGTTTTTTAATGAAATAAATAATCCACGCGGGGATCTTTGTAAATAAAAATTACCTGTATACGTCAGGGTAAATTTTGTTTTATCAGGTTTTTTTGTTTCTGGCAATTGAGCTATTATCTCCGCATCAAAGCAATGCGGGATCACAATACACTTTTCATGGATTTTATCCGGGTATTTTTTTAAGACCAATTTTTTTGTTTCTTCGCTGACAAACACTATCATATCCGAATTTTTCATCACGTTTTTTTCCCATTTCAAATTAAAATATCTTGACAAAGGGCCGTAAAAATGATAGGGATTATCTACCCAGGGATCACTGAAATGAGAAATCCATGGCAATCCGGTCTCTTCTTTTAATTTTAAACCAACAAGGTTACTTACAAGATCCATTGCCCAGGAATGGATCACATCAAAATCATTCTTTTGTATTAATGATAATGCTTTTTTGACAGCGGGTTTATACCACCTGATTTTACCATCCGGGTAACGCAAGAGATCGTAGCTTAAAAACTGGTTAACAAACAAAGGACCCTGTGGTTGTACCGGATAAACGGCAACATCCGAAGGGAGGCTGTTTATTAAATCTACATCAACAGACTTCGAAAATAACGTTTGATAATCTGCACAGACTACACTTGATTGCCAATTGTTACAGGACAGATATTTTACATACCTTGATGATTGGATCGATTCGGGATTTAACGCAGGGGGAAATGCATATGAGATAAAAAGTACTTTTTTTTTCATAACTTTCCCATTTTATCCAATTCTAAAAACCATTGATAGGTTTTTGACAACCCATCGTCGATATTTACTTGTGGGTTATAATTAAAAAACTTATTTGCTTTTGAAAAACTGGCACGTCTTATCTTGATTGAATCCCAAGACCGAGGTGACATGTAATTGATTCCTGCTTTATTTCCGGTAATTACATTGATTTTTTCAGCTAAATCATGTATCTTAATCTCATTATGAGAGCTTAAATTAAAACACTCGCCCGCTGTCGAACTTTTTAAAGAAGATAAGAGGGTTCCTTCGGTGATATCGTCAACATATACAAAAGATCTGATTTCATCACCAGTTCCGGTAATGGGCAAGGGTTTTCCCCCCATTGCTAATTTAAAAAAATTGGGGATGACATTCCGGAATTTTCCTGGAAATTCTCCTGGCCCATAAGAATTAAAATAACGGAGAATGGTTACAGGGAGTTCATAATACTTATGAAAAAACAAACCATAATATTCGCTCGATATTTTGGATATTGCGTAGGGTGTTTCTGGGTGTGGCAATAAATCTTCGGTTAAAATTTCTTCGCTATGACCATAAATGCATGAAGAAGAAACCAGTACGAATCGCTTAAAATTTTTTAATTTTAATGAATATTGTAGTAATCTGATGGTCCCAATGATATTGGTATTTAAGTCATCGATGGGGGATTCAATGGATCTCTCATTAGCAAAACTTGCTGCCAGATGAAAGATATAATTGATTGGCTTCTCAAAAATTAAATGTAATATTTTTTCATCAGTGATATCTCCCTTGATAAATTCAACATCCGGGATCCTGATAATATTTTCTGCATTTCCCTCAGTAAGATTATCCAAAACAATTATTTTTGCACCGTTTTCATGTAATTTCTTAACTAAATTTGTGCCAATACTTCCTGCTCCCCCGGTGACTAAAACAAGGGCATTGTTGAAATCCATCGTATGTCCTCTAAATAATAACTTGTTAACATTATTAATGACTTGTTAATATCACATTTCTCATTGAATGGTATTAAAGACCTTATTTTTTATTCGTGACAAGATATTCTCAAATAGTGTTAACGCAGCCAATTCCTTTTTCCTACGAAATGCTTACCATTCTCAGTCAGTAACGAGTCAGGATTGTTGCATTCAACACAATAATTCCTTTCATAAATTTTCTGGTATCTGTATTATTTTGTTCTCGATACTGATAAAAACGCTCTGAAAGTATTTTGGAATTCACACTTTATTATCACCAAGGGTGAGTATTTACCGATTTTATGATACACCTGATTTTTGTCCCGACTGAAGTCTTCTGATACTCTGTCATAGATTTTTTTTATAAGAACATAAGGTGAAACAACTCAACTGCAAATTGGACCACAATCTTATTTTTGGTACCTGACCATCAATTGCACAATCGAATTGAGGACGAGAGCAGTATTGATCAACAACAACCCGACAAGGAGAGAGACAGCACCTACTACAGTAATGGAATATATGAATACCTTTGTTGTTGTATACTCTGAAAATGCCCAAAAACCAAAGTAAAACCCGATTATGATTAATATCAATCCAGGAATCCCAAACGATATTAAGGGTCTCCTGTACCCAATTATCCCCACCAGGTTGCTGAGGACCGCCATGCCATGACTGAAAAAAAACGTCTTATGCTTATTCGGTACTTCATAATTCACATTTATCGGGACTTCAGCGATTCTGAAACCATGGTCCGATAAATAGGAGATCATAACCGATTCGATATCATATCCTGATGATTCGATGGTAAAACAGTTTAGTGCTTTTGCATTTAATGCCCGGAACCCCGATTGCGAGTCTGTGGCTTTATATGAAGAAGCAAATTTTGTAAATGTATCCAGTGTTTTCTGGCCAACCTTGCGATAAAGGGGTATGCTGTTATCATTCTTGAGAAATCGCGATCCTATGACAAAGTCGGCTTCATCTTTTAGAATCGGGGCAATTATACTTGGGATCTCTTCCGGGTGATGCTGCCCGTCCGCATCGAGCATAACAACAATATCTGCATTCAGCTGACGCGCCCGGTCAAAACCTCGCATAACTGCGTATGCCTTTCCCTGATTTTTCGAAAGACGGACAACTTCCGCACCGGCATGCCCTGCAATAATGCTGGTCATATCCCGAGAACCGTCATCAATAACAATGACTGTGTTAACAAATTGCATGGTCCGGATCACCACGCTTCCAATAGCTAGTTCTTCGTTATACGCGGGGATAATCGCAATGATATTTTTCCCGGATACATTTTGATGTAAGATGGAAGATTCGTCTGAAAGCGTCGTGATAATCCATTTACTATTAAAATTCACAATTTATTTATCTATCTGTTTTTGTATTACGATAGAAAAAAGGGATTTGTACCATAAGACGGGATTTCATGATTTTTTTCGTTATGATGATTATGGCTCTGTCGTATTCCATTTTTGATTTCTTTCCAGGAATTGAACAGATTCATTGTGGGACAAATAGTTCTTTGAAAATTTAGTTCTTGACTGCGGATCGTCACCAGGCACATTGTGCAAAAAAATGCGGGGTAATGGCGATCCTGGTTTAAGAATACCTGACAATAGATATCTCTACCGTCGTACTGATATGCGTTCACGGTATTATCCACTCGTATCTTGTCGTTAAGGATCCCCCCCTCCGTGCCGGTAGGGTGAACACGATGCGAAGGAGAATGTATCCACAGCCGGAATAATTTCCGCACATTGACGGCTAAACTCGATCTCCTTTACGGCATTATATGAGTGCAAATCTTTTATCGATGAGTTTATTGAATGTGGCCACCGATTTATTTTATCGATATTAAAAAAATCCCCGAAGGACAAACCATGGAAACACGATCCGGCACTCCCCACCCCCTTGATGTTTCAGTTATATTGCCCGCACTGGACGAAGAGCATACTATAGGCGAGTGTATAACAAAAATTCAGAAAGTGTTCCATGACCATGCAATCAACGGCGAGATCATTGTTGTGGATTCGTCAACCGACAAAACCGCAACGATTGCACAATCCCTTGGTGCGCGGGTGATAAAACCGGAAAAAAACGGATATGGTAATGCTTACCTCGCTGGGTTCAGAAACGCTCATGGTCGCTCCATCGTTTTGGGCGACTCCGACAATACGTATGATTTTTCAGAAATCCCAAAAATCCTCGCTCCGCTGAAAAACGGTGCAGATTTTGTGATCGGCTCGCGGTTCAAAGGAGCCATTCATGCGGGGGCGATGACCCCTCTTCACCGGTATATTGGCAACCCGGTCCTGACATGGATGATCAATGTCATATTCCACACGCACTATTCCGACACCCACAGCGGTTTTCGTGCAATCACCCGGGAAGCACTTGACCGTTTGCCGATTAAAACCGGCGGTATGGAATTTGCCTCAGAGATGCTTGTCATGGCATCAAAAGAGCATCTGAACATTGTTGAAGTGCCAATTGATTATTATCCCCGGATTACACCTTCAAAACTGCACAGCTTTGCCGATGGCTGGCGACACATCCGGTTTGTCCTGCTCATGAAACCATTACCCTTTGTAGCAATTCCGGGACTGTCCTTTTCCCTGGTGGGTGTCCTGCTCATGGCATTTTTTTATCTCCAGGGCGATGTTGAATCATCCCATCTTCATACCTTCATTCTCGGGGCAATCCTGATCATGGGTGGTCTCCAGTTTGTGCTTACGGGTTTTTTAATGAAGACCTATTCGGTTATTCATGGGTACGAGGATAATACGGGAATTATTAAACGTATTATGAGCTACAGTAATCTCGAAAAGTTCCTTGTTCTGGGATCTTTTCTCCTGTTTGTTGGAGTACTCTTGGGACTCAATATCCTTATCCATTGGATATCTGTGGATTTCGGCGTTCTTTCCGAGATCTCTACGGCAATCATTTCGCTGGTATTGATTATTAGTGGTCTCCAGATCCTTCTTTTTGCCATCTTCCAGAGTATGATGCTCTTAAATGAGAACAACAATCATGACAAGAGTATTTGAGGATATTGTGCCAGTTGGATTTATGAGGATTTTAGGGATGATATAGCCCACTCTCCAAGAGAAGGATCGTGCAATCCAAAGGGAAAAACACTTCAAGTTTCCTGGTATGTATGAGAATTATCATCGACTTTAGGTTTCCATAATGAAGATCGCCATCATCTACGATGTCATCTACCCCTTTGTAAAAGGAGGTGTGGAAAAACGCGTATGGGAACTTGCGTTCAGGCTTTCCCATCGTGGACACGATGTCCACCTCTATAGCATGAAGTTCTGGGAAGGTAGCGATATCATCAAACGTGAAGGCGTAACTCTTCATGGTGTCTGCCCGTCACAAAATCTCTATTCCCATGGAAGAAGAACGGTCCGGGAAGCGATCTTATTTAGCATCGCCCTTTATTTCCGGCTGCGTGAAGAGAACTTTGATATTATCGACTGCCAGCAGTTTCCCTATTTTTCCTGTATAGCGGCAAAATACAGTATTGCTTTTAAAAAAACTCTTCTTGTGATTACCTGGCATGAAGTCTGGGGGGATTACTGGTACACCTATCTTGGTCTCGTGGGCATCTTTGGTAAATTCATCGAATGGTGGGTGTCCCGGCTCACGCCCGCAATGATTGCCGTTTCTGCGACTACTGCAAAAAATCTCATGGCCTTAAACGGCCAGAAAAATATCCGGATCATCAGGAATGGTGTAGACCTGAGACGAATAATTACAATTCTGCCGCACAACGAAACTTCAGATGTTATCTTTGTCGGCCGGTTGATCCGGGAAAAAAAGGTGGACCTGCTTGTCCATGCCATACGTATCCTCTCAAATAAAAATCAAAAAATTCAGTTACTGATCATCGGCGATGGCCCGGAACGTGAAACAATTGTGCGCCTCATTCATGCACTCTCGCTTGGACCTCATGTGCATATGATTGGATTCCTTAACAATCATGATGAGATCATCGCCCGGATGAAATCTGCAAAAGTTTGTGTGCTGCCATCTACGCGTGAAGGATTTGGTATTGCGGCTCTTGAAGCGCTGGCATGCGGGATACCGGTCATAACAGTCGATCATCCAGCAAATGCGATACGGGATCTCATCACAGAACAGAACGGCCGTATGTGCACGCTATCCGCTGAAGATCTTGCCGATAAAATTTCCGAGATCCTCACTCAATATAAGGAAATGAAAACAGCCTGTATCACATCCGCTGAAAACTATGAATGGGATTGTATTGCCTCAGATTTGGAGACCTATTATCAATCAGTGATTGATACGAATCATTAACTAAAAATTGTGAAATTCTGAACGAACAACACACACTTATGATGCAGTTTTTCCCGTCAATACGTCGTCTTCTGTAACGGTGATGTATCGGGATGTACCGGTAATATGGTACGGGCCGGTTGCTTTAACCTCATAACGATTTCCTGTTGTTGAATAGGGAACAATGAATTCCCCGTTGACACTTTCCTGCCGGTAAACAAATGCCCGTCCTGTATTTGTCAAGACTGGGACCTCAATAATCCCATCACCAGAGATGTGAGTCCCCTTAACGTACTCAAATATTTTTACATATTTGATATCCGGAAGAATGGCAGGGGCAGATTCCGGAAACACTGCCGCTGTTGCATTATTCATAGATTCGTGGATGAGTCGGTAATGCTGCAATGCCGGGACTCTTTCGATCGGTTCATACGGTTTATCAGAATACAGATCTGCATATCCCTGGGACTGCAGATTTGAACCTTCACGTATGATTGAGGTGTCACTGGGGATGTGTGAACCATTTATGGGACGCTCCTGTGTGATGACTCGTGCATACCCGTTTACATCCCCGGCGGACTCCCCTGCCGCAGGTACCTGACGTATCACGTACTGGGTATATTGCACGGATCCAGGATCGGTCATCGAGCCATCATAGATCTGAAGCCGGACAACCATGGTCTGGAAATACCCATTTACATACCGGTGAACCTTAAGCAGGTGCGAGGAATCACGGGTATCCGGCATCATGAACCATTTTATGTAGGGGGAAATATCGAAAGAGTTGCTCTGCCATGGAATGAGGTTGGTGAAGGAATCAACGGCCATATCCGAATTCGTGATGACATAGTTACCACCGAAATTCTTAAGAATGGTATTGGCTTTTGACTCATTTGTGCTCAGGAAATATGCTGCACCCCCACCGGCCCCGTTAAGGTTGTTCTGGAACGGGTTTGTTATCGGTATACGGTGCGAGAAGACCGTGATCCAGTGCCCGGCATCCCAGACCGCCAGGATACCATAGGCTTGTTGAGGGTATGAGAAACCCTTGGCATCATAGGATTGGTAATAATTTATACCTGTATCCGGACTGTTTGCTCCCAGCCATTTCAGCGATTCAACCCAGTCTGGAGATAATGTATGTTGTGGCGTGTCCAAGACATAACCGATGTCCTGCGAAAAGGAAGTTACTACAAATGCAGCCGTGGTAATAAGAACGATGATGACAACTATGTCCTTTACGGTTTCAACTTGATTAGCAGGGTTGCGCACGGGTTTTTTTGGCTCCTTTTTTTTATTCGGTTTTGGTATAGATGCAGAGGATTTATCCTTAAACACATCCGTTGACGCCCCATGAGACGGGAAAAACCGGGATACTGCCGGGTTAATATATTGGCGCAGTTTTTCCTCTCTCATGGTGAATGTTTCTGCGATACAGATCGCAGCAAGCAATGCAATATTGACGGTAAAATAATACTGGAACCGCTGGTACTGGATGGTCATCAGCAGCATAACTACTGACCATATCACAAGAAAAACGGCGTTGCTCTCCCGTTTTTTTATCAGTGCATACCCTACGGACAGCAATCCGCCAAGTGTCAGGATCAGGGCAAAATTGAAATTTGCCCATGCATTTTGCAGGGTCCAGGGGAGTGTCTCCACAATGCCAATCGCATACGTTGAAGAACCAAATACCAGTCCAAGCGCCTGGGTACTCACGGCATTGAGCATCGGATTTGTCTGGATGAGGAAAAACCCGCCAATGGCAAGAACAAGAAGAAAACACGTGTATAACCATCTTTTACCGGAACAACTCTTGCTGAGTATTGCAAGTACGACCGTTTCTCCGATAAGTGCATAATGCACATACACGACCCCGATGGTGTATTGTGTTAAGGAAGTACCGGGTTGTTTGATTCCGTGGAGTAAAAACAGACCCGAAGCTACTAACAATAAAATCACATTGACGATGAGAAGATTGTTTGAGTTATTCCCTTGGTAAAAATCAAGAATGAACTGAATTGCTGTGTATATCGCAATGACCAGTAATACAAGTATAACCGTTGTCGATGACAGCAGTGCAAGGAAGAGTGAAATACCGGCTCCTATCGAAAAAAGAATCGGGAAAATAAAAGTTGCACCCTTTTTTATATCTACGGGATTTTTTTGTATATAATCAAGTGTTGAACAATATATGAAGATAAAGACCGTGCTGAATAAAACTTCAGCCACGTGGTGATCTATCCAGCCGTACGACGATATTGAAAAATAGTAGAGAGAAATTATTGTGATCAGACCTGCAGCTACGAGCCCGGTATAACAGTTCCACAATCGTCTGCCCAGAAAATACATAACGGGAACCATAATCATTGCCATGAGCGGCACTACCCATCCGGACATAAAAAAGATCGCATCCCGGGTATTTGCGCCGGTAATCAGGCAAAGACACGTTGCAACGAACGGAAAAAGTGGACCCCAGTCCATGGTTTTTCCCTCCGGAAATGCGGTCATGGGATCAAACCAGTTATACTGGGGAAAATGATGTACCATCACTTCGATCTGTCGTAATGTGTAGTAACTGTCCGTATCATGGAGATAGAGAAAACCAGCGTCATGGATGAAGAGTGCAGGAATTGCTCTCAGTGCAAGGGTGATTCCCATGAAGAACAACAATGCTGCACAAATTATGTACTGGTGTTTTGTAAATTTTTTAAAAAAATCCATGTTCCCCCCGATCAAAATCTCCATAATCTCAATAGTGTTTTTGTATCCCGGTCAATATTTTACATTCATGACAATAATTCTTGCCGTTTAATTTCGATATATTTCTACGAATCTGTAGTGTCAGAAAGGTGATTAATTTGGGTACGGATTTTCCCGGTTCATATAATGGCGGAAATGAGCAGACCCCCCGGCAGTTATCGGTTAATAAAACCCCGGTTCTATAGAAATTATCTGTTTTTATGATAGACCGCTCTTGGGAGCTACGGCATCTGATGCCTCCGCCCCCGCCGCTTGGGCATCCCCTACACGGGGATGGGCCCACAGAAGGTTAGTGAGAATTCCGCTAAGGGGGGTCAAGGGGACGCTCCCCTTGCGTTGCCTCCCCCTCAGGGGGAGAGAGGGTCATTCTCATAATTATTGAAGAATATAACCAGATCGCCGGATAATAATAGAAATTCTACAGAGCCAAAACCCCCGCATTTTATTAATCCGCCTCACAAAACTCTTGTAGATGCGAACTAACCGTCATGAGTATTTCCTCGATCTTGCCCTGCGGTGCGCTCACCAGGGGACCTGTCTCCGCCGGAACTTTGGCGCGATCATCGTGGATGAATACAATACGATCGTCTCGACCGGCTATACGGGAGCTCCCCGCAAGCAGATGGACTGTACCGAACTCAACCGCTGCTGGCGAAAGGATCACAACATCCCGTCCGGCTCTAACTATGAGCGGTGCCGGAGTGTACATGCCGAGATGAATGCGATGCTCCAGGCTGGTAAACTGGCGCGGGGATGCACACTCTATCTTGCAGGGTTTGATGTTGAGACTGAAGCGCTCACTCAGATCTGGCCGTGCTTCCTCTGCTCGAAGATGATTGTGAACTCCGGAATCACCAATGTGATCATGCGGACCAGTGATAAGGAACACCGCGAGATGGACCCAATGGTGCTCTACCAGATGCGGAGCCGTGAATCGCTGGGCGAGGACGAGAAATAATCATTAATTGGATTGTAACGAGGATAACGAGGACAATTACTGCAAAAGACAGTATCATATCCACCTCCACACTTTTTATTCTCTGTCCCGGGTTACAATCTCTTTCTTAACGTTGCTTCATCTGTGATGACACCAGCCGCGATCACGATTGCCGGGATCATCAGGTACCGGATACCGATCTGCGTGATGTAATCTCCTGCCGCCATACCAAGAATTCCTACGAGCACGACAGCATCGAGTGCCCAGTTCATCACAAGCCAGACAAGCCCGGTGATGACTGCTTCGTGAGTGTATGACGTGCTCACGCTCTTAAAAAACCAGACGATGAGGATCGCTGCGGTGACCGATGAGATCACGATCATAATCGATTTGAAAAGCGCCAGATCGATGGCAAGTGTCCCGTTATGGCCATAGAACGGGACTGCTGCAAGGAATGGCACCAACCAGCTGAGTGCCCCGGCAATGAGGCGGCGTCCCCAGATCGAATGGGTGATGGCAGTCATAGATATGGTACTGTTGCGGGATGGATATTGAAATAATCGGGTCTGTCGCACGGTAAAGTATTGTGCCGTGAATAGAGCACCTGC
>JBAZQT010000010.1:0-53749 GCA_041645055.1 Methanoregula sp.
TGCAAAAACACAATAGAACCCGACGAATTTTTTTCCCTGGTCGCGTACGCTCTTAATCGCTGCCGATGCATTCGGGATCACCGAATCGAAATAGGTCATTTTTTCTGCTCTCATAGTTTTTTCCTCGTTTGTGATTGTATGGATAATCCTAACTTAGTTCCCGGGGTCACAACCTGTTTCCCGGAGAATGATCTTTGCGGTTTCTTCTGCAACTTCCCCGGTGAATGCAATGCACTGCCGGAGGTGTTCGGGGGATTTTAGTACCATGCCATGGGTGAGGGTACGGCAGCAGACGCAGCCATGCCTGCGCATAAAGAGTGCGTGCAGTTCCCGGGACAGGGCAAGGCACCGGTCAATGGAGGGATCGCCGGGCTCCTTACGCCCAAAGACCATCCCGAGTGCCATTACTCCCCCGGTAACGGCACCACAGGCACAACCCGCACTCCCGATACCGATAGGAAACCCGGACGCCATCCGGACCACGTCATCGGGATAATTGAGCCTGAATTTGTCGTTGATGGTCTTTACGATCGCTTCTGAGCAGTAAAACTGCCCGGACCGGTAATACGCTTCAGCGATCTCCCTGACCCGGGCAGGGTCTACTGGCTCACGTAGTTCCTGCATGTGACGATTCTCCGGGCACCGATTATTTTTGGAGCCGGACTTCAGCCTTCAGAGCAATTGCATGCTGAATTGTGAACATTCCCATGCAGCGCTTGAGGGCGTATTCTTTCAAGTCCTTGACCTGTGCATCGGTTGTATCCCCCTTGATATCCATGATCGCCCGATACTCGCTGATAAGTGGGCTTTCGCCAAGATCGAACTGGGTGGTGTAATCGAGATCGGCTTCGACTTTTGTCTTGACGGATGTGAGCCGGATGTTTCTCATGGCAGCTTCGGTCACGAATGTGCTGGAGTAGCATGCGGCAAACCAGAAAAGGCCGAATGCCATGGGGCCGGGTCGGCTGCCGGGACCTGCGAAGTTCGGATGGCTTGCCTCCATGGTGTAGGTGCCATCCTTTACCTTGACCGTGGAGCGGAACTGCGGACCACCGTTCTCAAAAAGCCAGTCCCCTTCGATCTTCGCGGTAAACTTTGCTTCTTTTGGATCTTTCCTGATCACTTCTTTGTAGTCCTTGACCTGCTTGGTATCAATGTTGTTCAGGTTCATGGTAGTAAACACCATCTGGTTATTTGTCAGCAGAGTAAAAATAATTTATTAACTATCTCTCCTTAAAAGAATGAAGAGCATTAACTCATCCGGACACGACTTGTGTTACATTTTTAAAACGGAATTGTTCGCGCAGTTTTTCAGACAATTTTTTTCGATAGTATTAGTGATTTACGCCGGTGTTCATCAGATCATTTACATTTTTTCCCTGCACATGTGTTTAACCTGTTCATTAGACTTCGATATTGGATTCAAAAGGTTTATCAATTTAAGTAAACAAACGATCGCAATAATAAAAAGAGATTAACTTTTTGTTGTGATGTGCATGGCGTTTTCAGTACATGTAAACATAAACCGGTGCACCGGCTGTGGCAACTGTGTAGTTGCCTGTCCGGTGAACGCGCTCGAGCTCTATTCGCTCGACCCGGTGACCAAAGAAAAGATTTACCACGTCCTTGACGGGAAATCGGTCAACCTTGATGTGAAGATGGAACTATGTGCTGGCTGTGGCGTCTGTGTTGGCGCCTGCCCGTACAAAGTGATCACCCTTTCCGGACGGGGAGAGACCGGTGCACTCGGCATAGTCTGAAATTCCGGAGACGAGACGTATGGCAAAAGTAATCATGAACATGATCACCCAGCGTTCGATCGAAGAAGGTGCCGCTATGGAGCAGGGAAAGACCAACCCCAACTACTTCGACGCCTGCTCGATCTGCGAGATTAACCCGGAAGACATGAAGAAACTCGGCATCTGGAAGAACACCAATGTCCGGGTAACGAGCGAATGCGGCAGTGTGATTGTAAAGGCCATCGAGCCTTCCCAGTACTGCCCACCCGGCCTCGCCCACATCCGGCAGGGTGTCTGGGCAAACCAGGTCGTACCGCCACGGACCCAGTCAACCGGCACCCCGCAGTACAGCGGCTTCCCGGTCACTATCGAGCCCGCAATAAACGAGAAACTCAAAACCGCCCTCGAGCTCGTACAGGGCTCGGTAGGTCTCTGGAAAGGAGGACAGTAATATGCCTAAACTTATCACCGGTGTCGGGTGTCCCTACTGCGGGTCATCCTGTGATGACCTTGAAGTCCTCATATCTGACGATGAGACCAAGGTCCTCGAAGTCCATAATGCCTGTATCATAGGAAACAATCTCTTCCACCACGCGAACGACCCCACCCGCCCACGGCTTCCGCGCCAGCGCCAGCCCGACGGCTCCATGAAGGAGATTCCCTATGAAGAAGCGATCGATTATTTCGCAAAGACCCTGCTTGCGGCAAAGAAGCCCCTTATCTATGGTTTTGGATCCACCAACTGTGAGGGCATGAGCGCAGTCGGCCGTATTGCAGAAAAGGCCGGTGCCGTGCTCGACAACTGTGCCACAATCTGCCACGGCCCTTCGTTCCTTGCGATGTTCGACAACGGCTACCCGAGCTGTACCCTCGGCGAAGCAAAGAATCGTGCGGATGTCGTGGTCTTCTGGGGCTGCAACCCGATGCACGCCCACCCCCGCCACACCTCCCGGTACTCGATCTTCCCCCGCGGTTACTTCACCGGAAAGGGCCAGATGGCGAGAACCGTTCTGTCTATCGACCCACGTGAGACCGACACCGCAAAACTCGCTGACGTCCACCTTATGCTTGACCAGGGGCACGACTATGAGCTCTTCGATGCGTTCCGGACCGTGCTCAGGGGCCACGACATTCCCGACAAGGTAGCCGGTATTGACAAGGAGACGATCATCAAGGCAGTAGACATCATGAAGAAGGCCCGTTTCTGCATGATCTTCTTCGGCATGGGCTGCACCCACACGGATGGCCGCAACCATAACATCGATGCTGCCATCAGCCTGACCCGTGACCTCAACGACCACACTAAATGCTCGATCATGGCAATGCGAGGTCACTATAATATTGCCGGTCCCGGCCAGGTCTGGTCTTGGCAGTTCGGGTTCCCGTACTGTATTGACCTCTCAAAGGGCACCCACGCCCACATGAACCCGGGCGAAACCAGTTCGATCGACCTCGCGATGCGGGACGAAGTGGACTGCTTTGTCAATGTCGGTGCCGATGCCGGTGCACACTTCCCGATCCAGGCAGTCCAGCACTTAAAGAAACACCCGTTCATTGCCGTTGACCCGAACTTCTGCATGGCAAGTGAGATCGCCGACCTCCACATCCCGGTCAGGATTGCCGGCGTTGATGAGCCGGGCGTTGTCTATCGTATGGACAATGTGCCGATCCAGTTTAAAGCTGTGCTCAAGGGCCTCCCCGGTGTACCGAGTGATGAAGAACTCTTCGACCGGGTGTACGAGCGGATGTGCGAGCTCACCTTAACCCAGCCAATCTGGCTTGCGGCAAAGGAACACCGGAAATACCCGCACAACACGAACCCGATGGTGAGCTGAAATGGCAGAAATTATTGTCAAGGGCGGATTTGTTATTGACCCGACCCGGAAGATCGACGGCGATGTTGGCGATGTTGCAATCAAGGATGGCAAGATTGTCGATAAGGTCAGCTCGTCAGCAAAGGTAATCGATGCAAAGGGCAAGGTCGTCATGGCCGGCGGTGTGGACGTCCACGCCCACGTAGCAGGTCCCAAGGTCAATGTTGGACGATTGTACAGGCCCGAGGACAAACTCTTATCAGGATTCTGCAGGAGCGCGATGGCACAGAAGAACGGCTACCGCATGGAATCCGGGTTCTCAATTCCGAGCACCTTCAAGACCGGCTACGACTATGCCCGGATGGGGTACGGTTTTGTTATGGAAGCCGCGATGCCCCCTATCCACTCCCCCCACGTGCACGAGGAGATCCACGACACTCCGATCATCGATGAGGCAGCACTCCCCGTCTTTGGTAACAACTGGTTCGTCATGGACTATTTAAAGAAGGGAGAAGTCGAGAATACCGCATCCTACATAGCCTGGCTCCTCAAGGCCACGAAAGGTTACGGTGTCAAGGTCGTCAACCCCGGCGGCACTGCAGCCTGGGGCTGGGGTCTTAACTGTGTCAGCCTTGACGATCCAGTCCCCTACTTCGAGATCACACCACGGGAGATCATCAAGGGACTTATCGAAGCAAATGAGTATCTCGGTCTTCCGCACTCAATGCATGTCCACCAGAACGATCTCGGGAACCCCGGCAACTACAAGGGCACCATCGATTCGCTGAAGATTTCCGAAGGTGTCAAGCCGAAGAACAAGTTCGGACGCGAACAGGTCATGCACTCCACCCACCTCCAGTTCCACTCGTATGGCGGAACCGGCTGGGGTGACTTCGAATCTAAGGCAAAGGAAGTCATGGACTATGTCAACAAGAACAAGGCGCTCACGGTCGATACCGGTAACGTCACCCTTGACGAGACCACCACGATGACTGCTGATGGCCCGTTCGAGCACCACCTCCAGGGTCTTAACCACCTCAAGTGGTGTAATGTGGATGTCGAGATGGAGACTGCTGCCGGTGTCGTCCCGTATGTCTATGACCCGAACATCAAGGTCTGCGATATCCAGTGGGCAATCGGTCTTGAACTTGCACTCTATGCCAAGGACATGAACCGGATCTTTATTACAACTGACCACCCGAACGCAGGTCCGTTCACCCGGTACCCCCGCGTCATGAAGTGGCTCATGAGCAGGAAGGCTCGCGAATCAGTCCTGAACTCATTCAAGCACAAGGACAAAGTCATCGCCGCCACCACCCTCCACCAGATAGACCGCGAACTCACGCTCTTCGAGATCGCCCAGATGACCCGCTCCGGCCCGGCAAAATGCCTTGGCATGAGCAACATCTACGGAGGCCTTGCCCCCGGCATGAGCGCAGATGTAGCAGTTTTCGACCTCAACTACAAGAACATGCCCAGCGACCCCGACATGATCGAGAAGGCATTCCAGCGGGCTGCCTGCTTCATCAAGTCCGGTGAAGTTGTTGTCAAGGATGGCGAAGTCGTCAGCAACGGTCACAAGAAGACCGTCTGGGTCAACGTCAACATGCCCGAGAACCCGCAGGTGAAACGCGACATCACCCAGTCCTTCACCAAGGACTACACAGTCCAGCTCGAAAACTACTCGGTCAAGGACTACCTTGCCCCGCACCCGTTCGTCATCAATGTCGATGTGGAGGCGTAAATCAATCATGGCAACCGTTACCTTAAAACCCACCAAGGTCCCCGAGCTCATGTTCGAGGGATATAGCATCACTCCTGACGCATTTGCAGGAAAGACCGCCGCACAGATCGCGAGCCTCCCCGGCCATGAAGGAAAGATCCACGTCACCATCGGGGACTTCTTTACCGTAAGCGGAGACGCAGGTGCAACCGCCGCAGAAACCGATATTGTGATTGTCGGCGATTGCAAGCGCGTGAAATACATCGGCTCCAAGATGACCGCCGGAACCGTCACGGTCAACGGCAATGCTGACATGTATGTCGGCGGCTGGATGAAGGGCGGAAAGATCCACATCAAGGGGAACATGGACTCCTTCTGCGGGATCCAGATGGAAGGCGGCGAGCTCCTCTGCGATGGCAATGCCGGAAACCATGTCGGCTGCGCCTACCGCGGCGACTGGAGAGGCATGAAAGGCGGCCTCATTCGGATCAAGGGCAATGCCGGCAATGATATCGGTACCTTCATGCTCGGCGGTACCATCATCATTGAGAAGAACGCATTCATCCACGTCTCCACCCACGCGGAGGGAGGCACCGTCATCATCAAGGGTGATGTCGAAGGCCGTGTCGGTGGCCAGATGGTCAAGGGTGACATGTACGTGCTCGGGAAGATCAAGTTCATGATGCCCGGCTACCAGAAAATCGATCGTGTCGAGAAGGAGATCGATGGCGTCAAGGCAACCTTCGACCACTACATTGGCGACCTTGGCGAACGCCACGGCAAAAGCAAGGGCCAGATCGTGTACGCTAACCTGTACCTGAAAGCAGCGGCATGAATTCCCTGTTCATCACACACCTCCGGCTTTTTAGCCACCAATCTTTTTTTACACGATATGATAATAACGGGACAATCGTTGTCCTGAGGTGAGACAATTGAAAGAAATCGGAAAAGAATTCATCTATGGAACCCGGTACCCGGATTATTCCACGGTCGACCTCGTCCTCCGTGTTCCCGAACCCCCGCACGAACTCCCGGTCCGTGAAGGCCAGAAGATTATCAAACTCCCAAACCCGAAACGGTTTAAAGTTAAGGATATTCCGGTCAGGGAAGCCATCGAAAGATGGGAGCCCATCGGGCACTTCTCCCGTTCATCAATTACCTTAAAGGAACTCTCGTACCTGCTCTGGTGCACCCAGGGATTCAAGAAAGTCCTGGTTGATACCATGCAGCTCCGCAATATTCCGTCAAGCGGTTTACGCTACCCGCTGGAAACGTACTTTGTGGTAAGTGATGTTGAAGGCCTTGAGACCGGCCTTTACCGGTATCTCCCGAAATCCAACAGCATTGTTGCGGAACGGATCGATTCCGGTCTGACTCTTGAGATCAGCACTGCCAGTATGAATTTCAAGATCATGACACGGGCTGCTGTCACTTTTATCTGGGTTGCGGTCCCCTACCGCTCCACATGGGCTTTGGGGAACCGGGGCTACCGGAGCGTATTGATCGAGGCCGGGCATACCTGCCAGAACCTCATTTTAGCAGCAGCCGGTCTCGGGTATAATGTATTTCCCACCGACATGTTCCATGATGAACTGATAGTCAAACTTGCAAACCTCGATCCGGAAACCCAGTGGCCGGTTTATCTTGCGGCTGTAGGAAATGTTGAGAGGAGTGTTACTCTCGCTTAAAACAGGATTTTGCCTTTCTCACTCATTGTTTTTTGAGAGGGACGGTTCGACATTTTTTTACCTTTACAAAAGCACATTGTTAATGTAAATTATTACATGGGAATCCGGATATGGACAGACGAGACCTTGTAACAGGAGTGAGAATAAGAGGTAACTGAACAATGGTAAAACGCTACCTTGAGCTCCGATCCCTTGACAAAGCGCTCGAACTGCTCACCACTTCTTTTGCCGCCCCCCAAAGAACCGAGAAGGTCCCGGTCATGCAATCGGCCGGGCGGGTCGTAGCAGAACCGGTCTATGCAAAATATTCCGTGCCGGAGGTAAACCTCTCCGCCATGGACGGCATTGCGGTCAGGAGCCGGGACACTATAGGTGCCAGTGACCGGAACCCGGTAACCCTGGATCACTTCGCACGGGTGAATACCGGCAACATAGTCCCTCCGGAGTTCGATGCAGTCATCATGATCGAGGATGTCTGGGAGTCCGGCGACTGTTTCCAGATCCGGCGGACTGCTGCACCTTGGCAGCATGTCCGCCCTGCAGGTGAAGACATTAAAGAGAACCGGCTCGTAATGCCCCGCGGTCACCTGATCCGGCCATTCGATATCGGGGCGCTGGCGACCTATGGGATTACTTCTATTGAAGTTCTTGCCGTCAATGTGGGGATCATCCCCACTGGTAGCGAGCTGGTTCCACTGGGAGTACGACCCGGGCCGGGGCAGGTTGTAGAGAGCAACACCATCATGGCACAGGTCTTTCTCTCCCAGATGGGAGCGCACTGCACCCGCATGCCAATCGTGACTGATGAACCCGACCTCATCAGAGAAGCGCTCCGCAGCGCTGTGAAAGAAAATGATCTGGTTATCATCTCCGCGGGTTCTTCAGCCGGCACACGAGACTTTACTGAGAGCGTCATACGATCGCTTGGCGAGCTGATCTTTCATGGTGTGGCAGTCAGGCCCGGCAAACCTGTCATGCTGGGAAAGATCGAGGGAAAGCCGGTTCTTGGGCTGCCGGGTTACCCGCTTGCCGCCCAGACCGCTCTCCGGGAATTTGCTGCACCCCTGTTGGAATCATGGGGTTTTCCCCCGGCCCCACAGTTCCCGGTCATGGCCCGGCTCGCACAGCCGCTGGTATCGGATCCCGGGTTTGATGAGTTCATCCCGGTTTTTGTCGGCCGTATTGGCTCATCCCTCATTGCAACGCCGCATATAAAAAAGGCCGGCGTCCAGATGGCGACGGTCAAGGCTAACGGGTATACCCACATCCCGGCTCCGGTTGAAGGCTACGAGACCGGCACCGAGCTCGAAGTTCTCCTCACTACGGATCCGGGGAGTATCGAACGGACGCTTATCCTGACCGGCTCTTTGGATCCTACGTTAGAGGAGCTCGCAAGCCTCGCCCATGACGAGGGATTGTATATCCATGCCACCAATCCCGGCAATACCGGGGCACTCCTCGCCCTCCGTAACAACACCTGCCATGCAGCCCCCCTCAGCCTGCCCACACGGTCCCTGCTGAGCTCATACCAGCCCTTTATCAAATTCCTTGAGGCTGGTGATCTGGCCTTTATCCATATTGCTACCATTGAACTGGGTATCATCTCTAACAATGGGCTGGGAGTAAAAGATCTCACCCATGCCCGTTTTATTAATACACGGAAAGAGTCCCCGGCACGGATGGTCCTTGACGCTATACTGGCTGCAGAAGGTATCGATCCGTCACTGGTGAACGGGTACCTGCAGGAAGTACATGGTCCCCCCGCAGTGGCAGCTGCGGTCAGGAACGGGTTTGCCGATGCCGGGATGTGCACATCCAGTATTGCCAGCGCCGCCGGGCTTCAGTTCGTGCCGGTTGCCCATGAAGATTATGAATTGGCAGTACGGCGGGAGATGTTAGAAGACCCCCGTATCCGCACGCTGGTATCGCTCATCCAGTCTCCAAGGTATCGTGCGATCCTTGCAAAGACCGGGGGCTATGATACCAGCCTCACCGGTATCATCCGTGGGCTGAACGGTGAGAATATCTTAACTCCGTTATCCCAGGGAAGCCTGCCGGCGGGGTATATCTGAACTCTTCTTTAATCCCCTTCCACGCGTGTGGACCCCGGGATACAATCGCTTTATGTGAATTATTTAAAAAAATATTTTTTCTTTGATGCATGATAGAACTAGATCTCGATACTGCGCATGAGGATTAATTGTGTCATCACTTTTTTGACCGTTCTGTTAAAAGTGCTATGATCTCGTTATGTCGCTTCCTCGATGTTGCGCCATTGGAAACCATGATTACAAAGTTTATTGACATTGCAAGCATGGACAGACCTAAACCAATAGATGATAGCATGAAACCGCTAATTGAATTTCTTGCATCACCTTGGGGTAAATTTTGTACAACTGAATTAATTTGGAGAATCCCCCAAAAAAACAAAATTATCGCACCTATCATGACTAATCCCAGAACGAATGCAACAATTTCCATTTTGTCATACTTACAGAGGAATTGGAGATATAATGATTCTTTAGATTCTGTTTTTACGGGTTTATTTTTTGGACAATCGTTCATTGCTCTCCCGATATAGAGCATAGTCGAGAGACAAATTGCAAAAAACAATAAACCAAAAATATAATCTGGGATTATAATGTCTGCCATTAAATACAATGTAACTTTTACATATAAAGAAAACAGGGTTTTATTTTAATGATAATACGCTCAAAATAAAGATTTTAACCACATTTATTTTTACGAAAATTACAGTCAACAGTGTGTTATAAAAAAAAGATTCGTTTAAGAAGGAATTCTTCACTTCTTGGTGAACGGGTTAAAGACGTTCTCATAGATCAAATCGCTACCGGTGTTGTGGAGCCGGCCACGCTCTGTCTTCTCCTCAGCAAAGGCAAGGAGCGGGAGTTCCATGTCAACACCCGGGACATGGCCGAACATCTTCTCGAGCTCGACCTGCTGGGCGTGCATGAAGAGTGCATTGGGGATTTCCGCGGGGCAGATTTCCTCGCACTGGCCGCAGTTCACGCAGGAATCTGCGATATGAGCGTACCGGATCAGGTGGAACATGAAGTTGACGGGCAACTCACCCGGGGGGACATAGGCCGGGTTCTTGGTTGTGCATTCGACACAGTAACAGATCGGGCATGCTTCGATACATCCGTAGCACTTGATGCAGCGTGCAGTCTCGCTCATGATCTTCTTTAAGCGATCTTTGCCTTCGCCGAGTGCTTCGAAGTCGTGCTTCCGCCACTTGTCGCCGAGCTTGAACATTGCACCTTCGACCTTTCCCCGGATCTCGAGACCCTTGGGGTTGGCTGGTGCGGTTGTCATGATGCCTTTCTTGACGGCACCGTCAACAAGGTTTGCACCCTTCTCGGAGCAGACTTCAACAAAGGTTGCCTTGCCGGCCTTGTCGCCGATGACTCCCCAGTTACCGCAGGCAAGGTCTGCCTGGCGGGGGATCTTCATCTTGCAGCGGCGGCAGTTGCTGCGCCGGCCATAGCCTGCTTCTTCGAGCTCGTCAACGGAGATACCCTTGTGGCCTCCTTCGAACTCGATGATGAACTGGCCCTTGTCGATCTCTTCCTTGTGTACCTTCTCCGGGTCAACACCATACTTCTCAGCGATCATCTTGCGGGCAGTGACCGGGCTGACCGATCCTCCGCAGTTGACACCGATCATGATGATGTTGTCAAGGTTGATCTGCTTGCGCTTGGCAAGTTCGTAGAATGCCATTGCATCGCAGCCTTTGACGGTAACCCCGATCTTCTTGTCCGCTGCCCCGTCAAGATATTTCTTGACTAGCTTTGGCAGAAGAAGCGTTCCGCAGTGAAGTGAACCGGCAGTCTTGACAAGATCCTTGGGATCGGTAATAATTACCGGCTTTGCATCATAGAGGTCAACACCCTTGGTTACTGCAAGGACTGCGTCAACCATCTTGGATTCAAGGGCATACTTCCAGAGGGAAGTTACTGCGCCTCCAAGCTCGGCCTTCTTCTGGATTTCGGCGTCGTTGGTCCACGCATAGAGCATATCTCCTTTCTTGGTCATGGTGTTCAGGCCTCCTTGATCTTCTCAACCTTGACAGCACAGTGCTTGAGTTCCGGCATCTTGGAGAGTGGGTCGAGTGCTGTGTTTGTAAGGTCGTTTGCACCATGGGCAAAGTGCATGGGCATGAACAGAACTTTCGGCGCGACGTCATCGGTTACGCGTGCAATAGCGATGGATTCGCCACGGCGGCTTGTCACTTTGACTTTCTCGTACGGTTTGATGCCGAGTTCCTTTGCATCCAGTGTGTTCATCTGCATGTAGTTTTCAGGTACATCGTTGTGCAGGGTCGGGCTCCGGTCGGTCTGGGTCCTGGTGTGGTAATGGAAGATGATACGACCGGTCATGAGCGTGTACGGGTACTCTGCATCAGCGACTTCCGCGGGCGGGCGGTACTCGAGGCCGAACATGGTGCCCTTGCCATCTGCTGCGGAGAACTTTCCTACGTGGAGGATCGGGGTTCCCGGGTGCTCGACAGTCGGGCAGGGCCAGTGGACCGATTCGGGCTTCTCCATCTTCTCGTAGGTTACACCGAACTGGCCGGGGGTGACTGAGCGCATGTCGTCCCAGACATCCTTTGCGGTCTTCCAGTCAAAGCCCTTGAGCCCCATCTTCTTTCCGAGCATGCCGATGATCTCCCAGTCATACTTCGATTCGCCGGGACCGTCAACGGCTTTCCGGACACGGTTGACACGGCGTTCGCCGCTGGTGAATGTGCCGTCTTTCTCGGCAAAGCAGGTGCCGGGAAGGACAACGTCTGCATACTCGCAGCTCTCGGTCCAGTAAATATCCTGGATAACGAGGAAGTCGAGTTTGTCAAGGGATCTCCTTACGTGGTTTGAATCGGGGTAGGAGACCACGGGGTTCAGGCCGAGGATGTACATCGCCTTGATCGGGTCACCGCACTGGGTGATCTGCTCGGTTAAGGTGACACCATACCAGTCGGGAAGGGTTCCTTCTTTCATGCCCCATGCCTTCTCCATCTTGGCACGGTTCTCGGGGACGGCAACTGCCTGGTAGCCGGAGAAGACGTTCGGGTATGCACCCATGTCGCAGGCGCCCTGCACGTTGTTCTGTCCGCGGAGCGGGTTAACGCCGACACCGGGGCGTCCGACATTTCCGGTAAGCAACGCGAGGTTGCCCATGGACCGGACATTGTCGGTACCGGTGGTTAACTCGGTGATGCCGAGGCAGTAGATGATGACCGCGTTCTTTGCATTGGCATACTGGCGGGCAAACTCCTTGACCGTCTCTTGCGGGACACCGTGGATTTTCGTGGCGTCTGCATAGTTTTCGACAGTCTTTTTGAGATCCTCAAAGCCTTTCGTGCGTTCCTTGATGTACTCCTTGTCCTCAAGACCTTCCTTGATGATGTAGTACATCATGTTGTTGGCAAGGGCAATGTGGGTCGAGGGGGTGAACCGGATCCACTTGTCAGCAAGCCGTGCAGTCGGGCTGAACCGGGGGTCAACGACTACGATCGGGATGCCCTTCTTCTTTGCCTGCATGACGCGGCGGCCAGCGAGGGGGTGGGCCTCAACTGCATTGGAACCCCACATGACGATGAGGTCAGCGTTCAGGACATCTTCGAACGGGTTGGTGGCAGCACCGGAACCGAACGAGAGCGAGAGACCGGCAACGGACGGACCGTGACAGATACGTGCACAGTTGTCAACGTTGTTGGTCTGGAAGGCAACACGGGCCCACTTCTGCAGGGCGTAGCAGTCCTCATTCACGGTACGGCACGAGGTGTGAAAACCGAGTGCCTTAGGGCCGCCCTGTTTGTGAGCCTCTGTGAATTTCTTCGTTATCAGGTCAATGGCTTCGTCCCACGAGGCTTCCTCAAACTTGTCACCCTTCTTGATCAGGGGTTTGGTCAGCCGGCCGGGCTTCTGGACGGTTTCCCAGCAGGTCGTACCTTTCGGACAGAGCTTGCCTTCGTTGATCGGGGACCGTTTATACGGTTCGACACCAACGAGCGTGTTCCCATTTGACACGAGGTTAAGGCCGCAGCCAACCCCGCAGTAGGGACAGGTCGTTGCTGTATACTTAAGAGAATCTGAATTGAGTTCGCTCATCTTCTATCACCATAGTTTCACGGAACCTTCCGCCCGAAAATGGCGGGGGTGCCCGTGCACACACTTCATATCGGATTGCATGCAAAATCTGTTAATCAATTTTGCTTGATTATTGATCTGAGTAAAGTCTATATTTATACATTCTGAAAATTCACTCATTATTGGAGATTATTTGGGGGTTTTTTAGATTCTAACTACAAATCTGCGACGATTACTTAGTATCGACGATATTATTGGTGCTTCTTCGCGCAGATCCGTTCCGTATCGCACGGGGAGATCAAAGTGAGATTGCGCCCCTTGCCCCCGATGCTTACCAATGTTGTGCAAATGGCGCTCCTGGTATGTGACAGAACGGAATACACGGTGAAGGGGACATGCGGAACCTGCGGCGGAACCCTGTCGGGCTATGACACGCGGACAAAACGGTTTGCAATACTCTGTGACGATGAAGGCGACCGCACTATAGAGGTGAGTCTCCACCGGGCGTACTGTCGTACCTGCGGGCGAATCTGGATGCCGGAGGAACCGTTCTATCCCGGAACCCGGGTGGGTTCTCCGGTCGTGGACCTCTGCCGGGCCTTCTCCACAACGATGCCTTTCGGTCAGGTAGCCCGGCGACTCGGCCAGATGGGGATAAAGGTTGACCGCTGGAGTGTGCGTTCCTATTGCAGTATTCCTCATACCCCGCCACCGACGGTTGCAGCATTCGGCATGAATGTCCCGGTTTCGATAATTTCCCTGTCAGGACTTTCCGGAACACCGCGTGAAGGTGGTTGTTCCCGTGGTGAGGATATTCTTGCAGCGTGTAATTATCCATCCCGTGACCGACCGCAGCTTCAGGATTCCCCTGCAAGAGGAAACCTGCTTGTGGGGGATCAATAGTGTCTCATCGTATGATGTACGTTTATTACAACCAGTTACTTTTCATAACATGTTTATCATTTGATGGGTAATGTAGGATCATGCAAGCAGGTCACCCTGAAGAGACTCCCGATTCACTGAAAGCCAGCATGGATAAAGGTGGGGTACAGTCAGAACTCCAGCGAGAGGTTATCCGGTTGTCAGAATTCCATACTTACCCTGCACCCGGCGTCCTCATTGGGGCATTCATGGTGGATTATGCGCTGGAACTGCTTGGGGTTAGCGCTGATAAAAAACTCTACGGCGTCTGCGAGACCCCCAAATGCCTCCCGGATGCTTTGCAGGTGATGGCCCATTGCACAACCGGCAACAACCGGCTCAAAGTTGTACCCATAGGGAAATTTGCTATTACCCTGAATGCCCCCTCTGATAGCGAGACTGTAGAAGCTGTACGGGTGTTTGTTGATCTGGAGAAACTCAAAAACTATCCTACGATAGATATCTGGTATGCTAACAGCCCGGCATACGACAAACATACCATGAAAGGTCTCCTGCAAGATGAGATTTTTCAGGCAGGGCGACAGATCCTCTCTTTTGAACGTGTCTTAGTCACAGTGAAGAAAAAGAAGAAATGGTCATCGGTTACCTGTCCCTGCTGCGGTGAGACGGTCCCCGATTACCTGATCGAAGGAGATCGTTGTGGCGCCTGTGGTTCGATGAAATATTATGAGAATATATGAGGGAGATTGCCGGAATCTCTTCTGTATCATAACACGTTTTTTAAACTTTCAGAATATTGCCATAGGACCGGGGGGCTGCAAAAAATTCCAGCAAATGCTGGATAAAAAAGAGTGGGGGTATCAGGTTGTGACATTGGGCGTCTCTGTTTTCCGGACCGGTTTTTTCACCCAGATTAGTTCCTTTCCATCAAATGCAAAGGACTTCATAACAAAAATTTTCAGATCTTTTGGCATTTTCGATGTGTCAGCATGCTCAGGTACGATAATCGCGTAATCATAACGCGGACTGGTTCCGTCGAATACCGGCTCCGGGCGAATCAGCTCGTTAATCATATCGAGGGTAACTTCTTTTTTAAACGTGACTAAAAGCCGGACGATTTCCAAATACCCGTTGTTCATGCGTTTTACAAGAACAATCGTATCATATCCAGTCCCCTTCTTTTTTAGATTTATCTTCCATCCGTCATAGGAGGAATAGATGTGTTTTATTTCCTGTAATACAAAATCATGCATGATGTCAGTGCAGATACCCATATGTGATCAATTAAATTACTTTGTTAAAAAATAAAAATACTCTGTTAAATACTTTTAACTAATTATTTATGTTAAACTGTTATGTTTAAAGGAGATAATATTCACGGTAAAGAGTTGATCATTTTTAGAGACCGGAAAAACTGCTTGCTGCAATCAAGAGTGGGATATGATTTTGTTAAAATAAAAATGTTAACAAAATGCTTTTATCAAAAAGAACTTAATTCTATCTTGCCCAAGAGAACGGGCGGGTCAGGTTTATTAGTTACCGTTTCACGGTACGCAGCATCATGCCACGATGTCTGAACTTTTGACCATCTCCGGATGCGGCTGCCAGTCGTCGTATCACACCTTATGCAGCCGCACCGGCAATTAAAAAGAGAAGCAGGTTAATCTGCCCGGATTATTGTTCCGACATTTTTCCCGTTGATCGCTTTCTCAATATTTCCGCGCTTGTGACAGTTGATGATCCGTACTTCACGGATATGTACGGCATTTTTGAGAAGCTGGATTACCATGGGTTCGAGAACCAGGTCTTCAAGATCCATTTTGATCAGTTCCTTTGCCGTGATATCCCGGATCAGCTCGGCGTCGGGATTTTTCCGGGGGTCCTCGGTATAGAGTCCGTCCACGTTCTTGCCGATAATACAACTATTTGCCCCAAGTACTTCAGCGATAAGGAATGCACCGGTGTCCGTGCGGTGAGGGGGTACCATATCATTTCTGGCCGGGTGCTCGTACAGGCCATACGGGGGCGTGCCATGAATGACCGGCAGGATGCCGAGTTTCAGGAGCATCGGAAGTTCAAGGAGATCGCCGGTATGGATCCGCTGCCCGTTGAATTTTGAGAGAAGGATAGAGACCATGATCGCGTTCTGCTCGGAAATTTTTGCCGAGAGTTCTGCAAGCACGCCGGTGGGCATACCGAGATCCATGCCGATGTCCATGATGTGGCGAACCCGTCCGCCACCGCCCGTGACCACAAGGAGTTTGTGCTTTTTGGATAACCCTCCGATCTCCTCGCAGAGCGGGTGCATGACCTCGCGTCCGTAATCAATTGCACCATGTCCCCCTATCTTGATGACATTGATATCCGGGGCAATGCGAATCTGTTCCGATACGTTCCGCCGCTTCTTCATCATGCCTTTCCGGACGAGCGTTTCACCCTGGAGTCCGCTCTCAAGTTCAAACCGCGTTTTCATAAGGTATCAACTAATTAGCCTATCACCATGGAAAGTTATAAGTCCATGTAAACCAGTTGATATATCAGAGCCAGAACTTAAACCGGAGCATAAGTTAGATATGCAGCGCGTTTGAGTAATGGCATGGAGGAAAAGACCATGAAGATCTATGTGCGTGAGCGCCAGAAAGTCGGAGAGGGTGTCGAATCGCCCAAGTTCCGCATCATTGCCGTAACCGGTGGACAACTCCAGGTTGAGGCAACCCATTTCCGGAAATTCGAAGTCGAACAGATCGCAAAAGATGTCGGCGCAGAAGTCGTGTTCATGAAGCCGGTGGCAGATGAGCACAAGAAGAAACACTAACCTTTTTTGATTTTTTATTATCTGTCCTGTACAAATTCACTATGGATTAATGTCCGGTGTAGTCTCTTTAAGGGAAGATGTACAATTATTTCATGAAGATGATCCATGGCTGCCCTTTCTGTTGATATCCTGTTTGATGCCGCTGTCCGCATCCAGCTGCTGGAGCGTTCGATCACGATCGTATTTGCTGATAATACAATCCGGATTAAGTTCCCGACAACGCGGCGGCTTGCAGAGTTCCTTGATGTCCAGCACTATTACGTGTTGCCTTATTTTGCCATGATGGAGCAGGAGGAACTGGTCAGTCGGGCTGAGCGGGTGGGGATTATTACCACCGCGAAAGGCAGCAGAAAAATGATTGATCTTATGCGGGAACAATACCGTAAAGAATGTAATGAGATTCTCGGCGCAGCAATTTTTGAAGAACTGCTTAAAAAATGCTGAAGAGAAAGCATAGTCAATTTTTAATTACTATTAACAAATCCACAATATCAATAACAAATCATTGAAACCATCTGATAACCAGTTGGTAACCAGAGTCTTTTAACTCGTGTAAAAAAGAAACATTGAATAATGTTCCTACCTACCGGTAATCCGGTTTAATTATGACAAAAAATGTGCATGTAACCTTAATTGCAGCAGTTTTTATACTGCTGTTCCTTGCTACCTGCTTTGCAGGGTGTACGAACCAGACGCCGACCGCTCCCGCTACAACCCCGGCAGTGGTCGCCACGAAGGCTGCGCCTCAAAGTCTCCTCATCGCAACGACCACAAGCCTGTATGACACCAAACTCCTCGACTATCTCCAACCTATATTCGAGAAGAAGTACAATGTCACCCTCAAAATAACCTCACAGGGAACCGGTAAGGCAATTGAGCTGGCCCAGCGTGGTGACGCAGATGTCCTGCTCGTCCACTCGCCAGCCCAGGAACTTACATTCATGAAAAACGGCTATGGGTTGAACCGGCGCTCATTCGCTTCAAACTCATTCGTGATTGTCGGTCCGGCAGCTGATCCAGCAGGCATAAAGGATATGTCCCCTGAGAACGCCATGACCACGCTGCGCCTTAAAGGTATCAACAAGACCGCAGGAATTTACTTCGTATCCCGTGGCGATGGTTCCGGGACCCACTCTGCTGAGAAGACTGTCTGGTCCAAGGCCGGATACAACTACACAACCCAGGTCCAGAAATCAGGGGACTGGTACATAGAGGCTGGCAAGGGTATGGGAGAGACACTCCAGATGGCAAGCGAGAAGGGAGCTTATACGCTGACCGATGAGGGTACATACCTTTCATACAAGAGCAAACTCAATCTGGTACCGATTGTCACCAAGGGTGCAAGCCTGCTGAACATCTACAGCGTGATGGCGGTCTACAACGACAAGCAGCCCGCTGATAAGATCAAGATGGCGAACAACTTCATAAACTTCCTCATTGATCCGCAGACCCAGAAGGACATCGGCAACTTTGGTGTTGACACGTATGGCAAATCCCTCTTCATCCCCATGAGCGTCGAAGTACCGACCGCAACTGCGGGCTGGGTAGGGGATTACAGCACACCGGCAACAGCGATTGCATCAGCAACAGGAGTTGCACCTGCACCTGCTGTACCTGCAGCATCAGCCGCTGCAACAACGGTACCGGTAACCACGTTAGTCCGGGCACCCGGGACAAATTAATTCCCCCTCTTTTTCTTTCAGGAAAACAGATGCTCTGGAAAATTTTCGCAACATGGATTCAGGACTGATGTGTTTGAATAGAGATCCATTCCGGACTTCTTCTTCACGCTGTCGGCGATGCATGCAAGAGCTGATCCGGTCCTGAACACACAGATCCTCAAATTGAAGAACGCTACTTATGACAGGAACCATGCCAAGAACAATTGGGTGCTTATGTCCATGGACACGAGCGGGAGTGCGAGAGAATCAGATCTTTTTTAGAACGTCTTATTACAGCACTTCCCCCATTATTTTATTAAAAGGTGATGTGAATGAATGAGATCGCTACAGGAATCACGCAGGCAATCGATCTGATCGTCACCCTCAATCCCGATGTCTTGCATATTGCTGCTCTCTCGGTGTATGTTTCCCTTGCGGCCACACTCCTTGCCGCATGTATCTCCATACCTCTTGGGGGATTGATCCATTTCCGTGAATTCCATGGTAAACAAACGCTTATACTGATAATCCAGACGCTCTATTCGGTCCCGACCGTAGTAGTAGGTCTTATTTTGTATCTCCTGCTCTCACGGAGTGGGCCGCTTGGTTTTTTCGGTCTTCTTTTCACACCGGAAGGAATGATCCTCGGGCAGATGGTCCTCATCATTCCCATCACAACGGGTCTGGTAATTTCTGCGCTTAGCGGGGTTGACCGGAACATCAGTGACACCCTGGTCTCTCTCGGCGCGACTGAGTTTCAGGGCATAGTCCAGATCGTTAAAGAAGCACGGCTGGCGATTCTCAGTGCAGTAATCCTCGCATTCGGGAGAGCAATTTCAGAAGTCGGGGTTGCGATGATGATAGGAGGAAACATCGCTGGCCAGACCCGTGTACTGACTACGGCAATCGCTCTCCAGACGGGGATGGGGGAATTTGGTTTTTCGATCGCCTTGGGAATTATCCTTCTTGCTATTGCTCTTGTTATTGTTGTGGCCATGAATCTCATCACTTCCGGCCTGTCATCTGAACATCAAAAAGTACTGGGTGGGCCGCGTTCATGATCCGGATAACTGCTCTTACCCGTCAGGTTGGTAAACAAAAGATCTTAGATGAGATCGATCTGGAGATTAGGCGCGGGGAGATCTTCACCCTCATCGGCCCCTCTGGCAGCGGCAAGACTACGTTACTGCGACTGATTGATCTTCTCGACAGGCCAACCTCGGGAAAAATCTCTTTTGACGGGCAGGATACTGCCGGCACAGAGCAGGAACGCCTCTCAATTCGCCGGCGCATGGGCATGGTCTTCCAGAAACCTGCAGTACTCAATGTTAGTGTGGGAGAAAATGTAGCATTCGGCCTTAAATTCCGTGGCACAGATCGGGAACAGATCCCAAGGCGCGTCACTTCAGCTCTGGAACTTGTCGGTCTTTCGGGTTTTGAAGAGCGCAAGGCAATCACTCTTTCTGGTGGAGAGATGCAGCGCGTGGCAATAGCACGGGCAATGGTCACCGACCCCGAAGTACTGTTGCTGGATGAGCCCACCGCAAACCTCGACCCGGTCTCCTCCGAGATTATCGAAGACCTGCTCATTAATATCAACAACGATCTGCACACAACCATCATTCTCGCCACGCATGACATGATCCAGGGTCAGCGTCTTGCACATCGCATGGGTGTCATCATGGACGGGCGCCTTGCACAGGTGGGCACACTTCACGATATTTTTTACCAGCCCAAAGGAAATAAGGTGGCAAAATTTGTCGGCATAGATACCATTCTTAGAGGCGTGGTGCAGTCCAATGAGCGGGGGCTGGCTACGATAGCGCTTGACGATGCCAGCTTCGAAGTTGTTACACCCTGCCCGCCGGGAAAAACTGTTGCACTTTATATCCGGCCCGAAGAAGTCACGATCTCAATCCCTGAATCCGGAGCCCGTAAGACCAGCGCCCGCAACCAGCTTGTCGGGACGATTACAAAGCTGGTATCGCTCGGGCCGTTCATCAGGGTCACCGTTGATTGCGGAAAGCCCATCACTGCACTTATCACGACACGTTCTTGTGGGGAACTGGGTCTGTCAATCGGTACCTCCGTTATTGCAAGCGTTAAAGCGTCCGCGATTCATGTACGTGCAGAGCCTGCATGAGATCCTGTCAATATATTTATCTGGTTGCCCCCGTAACAGTCAATGAGATGTGCTATGGCTGAAATATTGACAGATCTTATTATTTACATCAGTATCGGGATCCTCACCTTTCTTATCGGTTTGGTTCTCGGGTACCAGCTACTGATGATGTATTATACAAAACGGTTTATGGTGATCGCTGCACAGTGTTCAGATGCCGATTCCGTTGTCCCGATGGTAGACGAACTCGCAAAGGAGACATAAATCCGGAGGGAAAAAAATGGTTGATGTCTTAAGTTACACTCTGATCAGCGTCACCTGCTTCTGTTTCGGACTCATCGTCAGTTTCCAGGTTGCACATATCACTTACTGCCGCAAGCTCACAACCTTGGTGCGCCGCTCAATATCCACAAAAACCATAGCTCCGGTGCTGGCAGAATACGAAGCGCTAAAATCAAAAAAATAAAACCAATTCATCTTTTTTTCAGGATCATGATTATCGGTTTAAATTTAACCAGTATTGTATGATCATATGCGTTTTTTTACCGTATTGATCTCATATTTTTTTAGAGAATATTCCCTCTCTTTTTTACGGCTGATATTGATCTGTTCCATGCAGTCATATACTCAACCAGAAAAACAGTTCACCTGTAATACCATGACCAGAAATGAAAAGTCGTAATAAAAAAGAGAATGTCTATAAATCAGTTGTTTTTATTAATCGATACTACTCGGATATCAGCGGCAGGATAGCCGAAGTTCACGGTTGCACCTTCCGGTGTTTTCTGTGATACTTCCCCTATCCGCACATACGAAGTGCTGGACTGGTTGGTGGCCATTGCCTCGGGATTATCCGATACTCCCATCGGAATGATATCCCCGATTTTAATATCGCTCATGTTCACGCCATTACGCTTGAGCAGTTCCGGGGTCCAGAGCTGGGTCATTGATGCAGATTGCGGAATGTTAACCCGTTTCTGCTCATTCACTTTCATGCCAACGATACCAGAACTCATGGCATCATATTCTGGTTTGAAAATTGCAAACTTGTCGACCCAGCCAGAACTGGTTGAGTATACCTGCACGGGGATAAGTGTCTGTGCCAGCGACTGGTTGGACGTTATAGAAAGCTGCTTTGAGAAAAGCATAAATTTTCCCTGAGAAATTGCTTGTTTGAACAGGGTCTGGTCAGTAGTAACAATGGGATTTCCCCCCGCATCGTACAGGGTGTAATCAATTACTGCAACATCCCCGGGTTTGGCAACTGCAAATGCGCCGATCCAGCTGGAACCCATACCTGATACTATCATAAGTACAACAAAAAGTACACAGGCGCCGACGACGACTATCTTTTTCCACTGTGCTACCTTTTTTTCTTTCTGTTTCTTTTCGCCCATTGTTTTGATCCTCTTTATTAAATCATAATCAAACCGTCATAAACTATTCCGCAGTTTTTTTTAAAAATGGTATTTTCGGATACAATTTTTAATAATAATGATCTCTCATTCTCCGGTGTCTTTTTTATACTCTCTCACCAGAACCTGTAGTGATGGACAAGAAAAAGGTCAAGGATTACATGACCTACGATGTTGTCAGCGTCGACATTCACAGTACGGCAAAAGATGTCATCGATGAGATCCAGAAAACCCACCATGACGGCTTCCCGGTGATAGACGGGGATGTGGTTGTAGGGTATATCGCTGCCCGTGATCTCCTCTTTATCCAGCCGGATGCAATGGTTGAAGAGGTCATGTCGGATAACCTGATTGTTGCTGATCCGGAGATGGACATCAACGATGCAGCCCGGGTAATATTCAGATCCGGTATCCAGAAGCTGCCTGTGGTAGATGAGAAGAACCACCTGCTGGGTATCATCTCTAATTCTGATGTAATTCGTTCGCAGATAGAACACGTATCTCCCGAAAAAGTCTTTAATTTTATAACCACGCTAAAAAAACTCTATGGTGTGGATCCATCCCTGGACCGGGGAACGGTGCCGGTCAAGGAGCTCCTGCCAACCCAGTCAAAAATTTATGAGGATGAATTGGAAGGAAGGATATACGAGATCCAAAAAGGTCTGGCCGAGCCGATTATCGTAGTAAGGCGCCCGGGAAAAATTATCCTTGTTGACGGTCATCACCGGGCGATTGCGGCAAAACGGCTGGGGATTACAGCCCTGGATGCATATATTATCGAGATTAAAGAGGATATCGAACTCGGTATGGAGCGGACTGCACATGCGATGAACTTAAAGACGTTAGACGATGTGCAGGTGCTCGATTATGCCCGCCACCCGCTGGTTGCAATAACCCACCGGCTGGTTAAGAGAGTATAATCTAAAAGACAGGCAGGCCCCAACTTTTTTTAAAAAGGAAATAATTATTCTTTGTTGAATATTGTAGAGTCGTCCGGTTTTTTTCCTATGACCCATCATACCGCAGGTCATACTTGTCATTGAGCACATGCTCTTTTACAATCATCCCATCCGGAACAACCACTTCAGGCCATAGGCGTGTCTTGGAGTGGACAACCACGCGATCCCGCAGCACAACGCGGGGGCCGATGACAGTATCGTTTTCGATGCTGCAGTGTTCCCCGATATGCGTGTCATTATCGATGATACTTCCTGATATCGTACTGTTTGCCCCAACAATAACCCGGTTGTAAAGCGATGATGAGAAGATCCGGGAATTATTGCGGATGATACATTTGTCACCGATACTCGTGTACGGGCCGATCAGCACATTGTCGCCTATGGTAGTTCCCGGACCAATGGAGACCGGGCCGATAACCTTAGTGTTCTTTCCCAGTGTGATAGAATCCCCAAGTTGTACCGGTCCCTGGACCTCAGCACCATGCATAGAGAGATTGCCAATAATGTCAGAGAACGTGAGATCCTGGAGTTTCCAGCGCTCGGCCTGGCGGAGCGAGTGCGGACTTCCGACATCCGTCCAGTTTCCTCGTGCAAGCCAGCCTTTGATTACGTGTCCTTCCTCCATCAGTGAGGGGAAGAGATCCCGGGCGAAATCATACCGGGTTCCTGATGGAATATGATCGAATATTTCCGGGCTGCACACGTACATACCGGTACTTGCAAGATTCGAGAAAATCTCACCGGGCGCTGGTTTTTCCTTGAACCTTTTTATCTCATAGCTCACATCAATCTCGGCGATACCATACTCTCCGGGATCGTCAATCGAAATAAGGCCAATCGATGTCGTGGCCTTCTGTTTCTGGTGCGAGCGGTAGAATTCAAGCACGTTTAAGTCGGTGACATGGTCTCCCCCAACGACAAGGAAATCCTGTCCATCGAGATACTTCTGGGCGTTTTTAACACTCCCGGCAGTTCCCAGCTTGGACTGCTCGTGGACATACGTGATCTCGACACCGAAAAGCGACCCATCCCCGAGCGCATCTTCTATGGCACTACCAAGATAACCGAGGGTGAGCACCACTTCCCGAAAGCCCAGGTTCGACAGGTGTGAGACAAGATGATGAATCGACGGGCGATTAACAATCGGAATACAGGGTTTTGGTCGTTCAAATGTGAGCGGGCGGAGCCGGGTGCCTTCCCCTCCGCACATAATACACACCTTCATAGCACATTTTTGGCGCTTGAGCGTTTTAAGGATAGTGATGAGCGGCGCATATTTTCCCAAGTTTCCACGCTATACTTATTCAGAAGATTTTACATTCCAGAGGATTGTCATGTTCAGGACGCTGTGAAAATTTCTTTTTAAGTAAAACATGATGTTATTCAAAAATTAAAAAAAATGGCATTCCTGTTTTCTATCGTATTATATCTACAGGGAACAATACACATAATTCACGGAGATATATTTTCATGACGGATGGAGAATACCGGATCATTCCGGTGATAAAAGGAAACGTGCAGTGCCTTTCTGACAAGAAAGAGCCGGTGGAGAACTGTGGGTTCTGTGTGCACAGCCGGGAGTTTAAAGTACAGAACCGGTTAATTACATCCCCGGCACTCGCGTACTGCACAAAGTGCAGGGTAACAGAAAAAGTTGATTATTCCAAAGCCGAATCCGTAAAATGTGCTGATCGACAGGGCGGGGGATTTCACAGCATAACAAATATAATCAGTTGATTTTTTTCACGCCAACAGTTATTCACTCAATAACGCTTGAACTGCATCCATATCAACATACTTTTCGAACAGGTCGGCCAGCACCTCATAGGGATCCTCACTACAGAGGGGTATCGGTTCAAATGGTATATTCTTCTTTTTGTGGAGAAATAGAAGGAGCGCATTGGCAGCAGATGGATTCTGGAATAACCCGTGCAGGTAAGTGCCAAAGACAAGACCGTCCCCACTTACCCGGCCATCGCCATGCAATGCTTCTTTATCCCCGCCGGGCTCGGTCATCCCCATATGGATCTCGTAACCCGTCACTTCTCCTATTGCTGAAAGGATGGGAGGCACAGCACAGGCAGAGCGGGTAACCTGTGTGGTAGTCTTTTCATAGGAGGTAAAGCGTGTGATCCCGTCAAGCAATCCAAGTCCTTCATACGTCCCGGCTGATGATTCAAACCCGTCATCTATGAGTTGTCGGCCCAGCATCTGGTATCCCCCGCAGATCCCAATCACCGGAACACCCCGTTTCCGGGCTTTTTTGATCTCGTGATCCATACCGGTCTTAAAAATGTCCGCAAGATCTTCAATCGTGTTCTTCGTTCCGGGAATAATGATGCAGTCGTACCCTTCAAGTGATGTACCGGGCGTTACATAATCGACTGCTGCATACTGTTCAAGCAGTTCAAAATCGGTAAAGTTTGAGATCCGGGGAAGCCGGATCACGGCAATCCGTACACCTTTTTGCCCGGGTTTCTTGTCCCCAATCGAGAGCGAGTCCTCGCTTGGAAGGGGAAGGTTGAAGTACGGAACAACCCCGAGCACCGGCACGCCCGTTATTTCCTCGATCTTTTTCACACCGGGCTCAAAGATTGTTATGTCTCCACGGAATTTGTTGATAATAATTCCTTTTACCAGTGGTTTGAGTTCTTTTGGCAGGAGCATGAGTGTCCCATAGATCTGGGCAAATACTCCTCCCCTCTCAATATCAGCAACAAGGATAATCGGGACCCGGAGATTTTTTGCAAGCAGGGTATTTGCAATATCCCGGTCATAGAGATTGATTTCGGCAGCTCCCCCAGCTCCTTCGATAATAACTTCCCCGTACGTTGATTTCAACCGGTGATAGGATTCAAGTGCGGTTTTAAGAAGTTCCGGTGTCTCTTTGTAATACTCCGTGATCGCAACATCCTTGTAGGGACGCCCATTGAGTACAACCTGTGAAATGCAATCGCCTTTTGGTTTGAGGAGTACCGGGTTCATATCGGTATGGGGGGATTGCCGTGCTGCAATTGCCTGCATTGCCTGGGCCATACCAATCTCACCCCCAATGGGAGTAACATACGAGTTGAGACTCATGTTCTGCGATTTGAACGGGGCGACCGTAACCCCCCGCCTCACCAGACAGCGACAGATCGCAGCAACGGTTATGCTCTTTCCCACATGGGACGCGGATCCCATCACAAACAAAGACATTTCCTTACGTGTACGTATGCCTGCGCAGGTCATAAAAACAGAGGCTGTTTATGGGTGTTTTTTGTTCAAGTTCAGGCTAAAAACCTTTAAGTTTTAAGAAACCGGGCGCAATTTTTCTGGTAATGCCAAGTAATAAATAAACAGAGACGTAAATTTAGGTGTAATGATTGGTGGGATTTGCCCGACGTGTGGACTACCTAAGGAACTCTGTATCTGTGAAGAGGTAGCAAAGGAACAGCAAAGGATCAATGTCAAAGTGAACAAACGGCGCTATGGAAAAGAAGTGACCGTTATTGAAGGACTTGATCCAACTGATATCGATCTTGAAGATCTTTCAAAATATATGAAAGGAAAACTGGCCTGCGGTGGAACGGTCAAGGGCAACTCCATCGAACTCCAGGGAAACCACCGTGACCGGGTCAAAGAGCTGCTCTCCTTAAAAGGATACAGCACAGAAAATATCTCCTGATTTTTTTTATTTTTTAAAATACTCTGCATTTTTCGTTTAGCTGTTGCCCTGTAGATCTTTTTTTGCTTGAGAATTTTCATTTTTTAAAAAACCGGAAATAGCAAAAACTGGATCGCAGGTAAGCCCAAATTCAAAAACTCGTATGATACCAAAAGGCCTGGTATAATCGCAATGAGAATTTTGCACTCGAGAATCAATTCCCCTTTGTCTGATATATCTTCAGGAAATTAAAAAAATTCCAAAAAAAGTTCAGATAAAGAACCGGAACGTAATCCACGCAACCAGAAGCATGATTGCAGAGTACTTCAGACCGGAGATAAATCGCGCTTCACCCATCTGGCCGGCCACAAGTCCTGAGAAGAATCCCTGGAGCATGGCAGCATGGGAAAAGAGTCGCTTGTAGACGAAGAGATCAATAACCCCCCCGAATCCCTGTGCCCCTGAAGCCACAGCGGTAGCACCTGCCGTTGCCATCGTAGTAAGAAACGATGTGACAAGGATTGCAATGACAAAGAGGAACACAGCAAACGAGACCAGCACGATAACAACGTAAATCAGCATATTATTGCTGCGTTCCTGCTGGAGGTTGACCACTTCAAAGGTGTCCTTTGCTGCTGCACGCAGCACTTCACTCACATCCCCCCCGGCTTTGCTTGCTTTTGCGATAAGGTCAACGCTCCGATCAGCAAGCGGGGTTCCTAAGCTTTTACCAAACCGGTACAGTGCCTCGACAAAACCTATACCCCAGGACATCTCGTTGTCCAGTTTTCTGATATGGGGTGTGAGCGTACCATATTCTGCAGCAGACACCAGATGCACTGCATTTGGCAGCGTCATCCCGGAATCATTCATACCGGCAAGATCCCTGAAAAAGTTCGGGAGAGCATTTTCCAGGTTTGAAACCCGCCACTGCTCCTTGAAATCGAGAAGAGCGAGCGGTACAATAGCGATGAGTACAGCAAAGACGGCAAAATCATCCACAATCGTGGAGTTGAAGATTACCTGGATGCCGTAGGTCCTTACACTGAAGATAAACCCCCCGATAAAGACAATCAACGCCAGCGGTATACAGACTACCAGAATGTTAACCGGTTTTTCAAAAAGCACCTGAACCGGATGTTTGAGAAATTTCCCGATCCCCGCCCGTGTCTGGCGTTCATGCTCCAGTTTTTTTGTAATCTCCTGAAATTCTGTTTCTACCGAATTCAATTCCGCGGATTTTACCGGCGTAGGGGTATCCGTACCACGGTTCAGGAAATTTTTAAACCGATCCGTAATGCCCGTACCCGTATTCACATCAGCAGGTGTAACCGGTGAGGGGATATCATTGCCACGATGAAAGATTGTATTGATGCGATCTTTGATCCCCATTTCAGGACTCCGGAGTCATAGAACTTATCATAATCACAAACGCGACACTCCCAAGTGGGATCATAATATAGATGATTGCATACAGGAACATCGGCTTGTTGTCCCCGGAAAGCACCGACATGATCGATTGCAGAATGATCAAAAACAGTGTGCCTGCAACCATTGCCGTAACATATGATTCTGCGATCAGCCCGAGCGTATCCAAAAACAGTTTCTGCGTCTGCCGGTTCTCGAGCGCATACTGGTCAGATTTTGTCCGGAAATATTGTGTAAGGTTACCCCCACTCGAGATACTCGCCATAGCTCCTTGTAAGAATTCTTTCATCCGTTTACTAGGCGTTGTGGCGGATACCAACCGGAGCGCATCGATCAGGTCTCGCCCGAAAATATCGATCTCCCGGGCAACATACCGTGCCTCAACTGAACACTGTCCATAGATGGGACTGTCCCCCAGCAGCCGGAACACTTCGGCAGGAGTAATCCCCGCTGTAGACATCGATGTAACATAATTGATTGCATAGGGCAGACCGGCATCGATATTTCTTCGCCTGTTTGCAGCTTCAATACCGGGATACATGATGAATATTGCATACGTAAGTCCCCCAAACACAAGCAGGGAGAAGATCGTGATGAATATGGTTCCGAGAATAAGGCTGTGAGCGTACAGAAAAAGCAGCGGATCAGGGCCGGCACCCCTATACTTGATGAGAGTGGGTAGTTTTAAAATCCAGGTAAAGAGACCCGAAACTACAGCCGCAGAGAGCCCAACGATAACGGAGCTGACAAATGCAGTGGAAAGATATGCCTCAAATGAGGTCTTGAACCGCGCGGATATGAGATCACTTCGCAATTGTGCGTACTCATCGCGCTTGCCTTTCATCCGGTTGCCGAGCAGGTTGAAGCAGAACCGCTCAAAACTATTCATAGAGATCCTTCCTCACGGTCTCGATGACCCCTTCAGGATCACGGTGAAAGGAGATGAGGATCTTTGCTACATCCTTGTAGTGCCGAATCTTTTTAATCCTCATCCATTCGAGCACTTCCTGGCGGCGCTTGAGTTCTTCGCGCATCCGGGATTCACTCCACCCTTTTGCCTCCATAATCTCTTCGAGAAGATAGGATTTCCCGGAGTACGTGTGCTCGTCGGTCGCTGACCGCCACTTGAATACCTCGTTTGTGATCAGCTCGTTGGTTCTCGGATCGATATCGAGAATCTCAACGATCTGTTTGTTCCGTCGGATGCGTTTTCCTCCGACCCGCGCCTGAACCTGAATACAGATGAAGTCAAGGGCAGAGAGCATATTTCGCGGAACATCCATAGGTGGATTTTCGATACGGTGCACGACACTGGCAACAGAATCGGCGTGTATTGTGGAATACGTGATATGGCCCGTACTCATCGCCTGGAAAAGAGTTTGGCTTTCCTTGCCACGAACCTCACCCACAATGATATATTCAGGACGTTGCCGCATCGCAGCTCGCAACAGTTCATACATGTTGATCTCCCCCCTTCCCGCAGTGTCAAACGAATCCCGGGTAACACTGGGGATCCAGTTAGGGTGGGGCAGCTTCAGTTCACGGGTATCTTCCAGCGAAATGATCTTTGACATAGGCGGGATGAACAGGGAAATGGCGTTGAGGGCCGTGGTCTTTCCGGACGCAGTTCCTCCGGCAAGAATGGACGATTTACCGTTCTCAACACACAGCCAGATATATGCGATCGCGAGTGGTGAGAACGTGCCCCATTCAATGAGATCCGTTGGGGTGATTGGTTCATCCTTGAACTTACGGATGGTAAATGTTGAACCGTGGGCAGTGACTTCCTTCCCGAGTGTCATCTGGATACGGGAACCATCCTGCATGGTCGCATCCAGGATAGGTTCTGCAATCGATATGTACTTGCCAGCCCGCTGGGCGAGTTTTGTGACAAAGGAATCCAGTTCATCTGCTTTTTGATAGGAAAGCGTTGTCTTCATTGATTCATAGCTGGCGTGGAATGCAAAGAGGGGGGTATTGATACCATCGCATGAAATATCCTCGATATATTTATCGTGCATAATGGGATCAATCAGCCCATCACCAAGGAAGTCCTTGTACATGTTGTAGTGAATCTTTTCGCGCTGTTGCGGTGTGAGTTTGATCCCAAAGTCGGAAATAATGTCATCAGCAGACGTCCTGAGTTTTCGCCGGGCTTCCTCTTTAGATATGTCTTTGGTATTGATATCGAGCGTATCGAAGAGACGCTCTTTAAGTTCAACTAATAATTCTTTTTCAGCCTCGGTAAGTACCGGTTCGAGCACATGGTAAGTGTACTCATGGGTTGAGTGATCGTAAGTGATCCGGATATAGGCAAAGGGCTCATTGACCGGATACATTTCCATCTCTTCAATACCGGTTTCCGGCGGGAAAACGAGATCAACAAGCGGCCCGTGCTTATGGGGATCATATGCCTCCTGTTCTGAAATGATGGCCTTGAAAAGGGAGGATACACTGAACTTTTTGAGTCCGGCTTTGAGTTTTTCCTTTTCAATCTCCCCGTCTATGTCGAGATCCTTGAAACCGGCCCGGGAGAATTCCCGTTTCCAGATCTCGTTTAACTCCTCGGGCAGGGTACCGGACCCGGTACTCTCGAACGCATTGATGCGCCCGTGCAGATTGATCTCTTCAATATTAAACGTAGTTCCTTTTGGAAGAATAAGCCCGGATAAATCAGTTATCTGGTCAACGGAGATGATCTTTTCATCATATTCTGTTTCCACCGAAGAATCAGTGGAGGCAGCATCCTGTCTGGTTTGTGGAATGTCTTCAAACAGGTCTTCTATTTTAAACGAGGACCTGTCCTCTGTTGATTGCGTATCGGGAGGAATGTTCAGGGCAGGTTTTTCAGGGGGAAGGACTGATTTTTCAGGTGTCTCTTTTTTTGCCACTCCGAGTTTTTTTAACAGTGCTGAAAAATCACCCGCTTCTGCCGTCTCTTCTTCCACAGCAGGAGTGATGGGTGGGAGTCCAGTATCTTTTTCTAAGGGGAATTCCTCCTTTTTCTTACTCCCACCAATCATCTTTAAAAGCGAGTTGGTATCTTCGAGAATTTCATCGGTATCCTTGGTCAATCCAGACATCCCCTTGGTTGACGGATTATCAGAGCAGTGTGCATAGTGCAGGCTAAAGGATAATTTTGCCTGTAAGTATATCTATCCTGTGGATCGTTACGGTACATAATTTAAGACTAAAATTGTAAAATGAGCGGTATTTTATGCTTTTTCTGCCAAAATAATCAAATACAAATGCCCCGCACCCCAATAAGGATCATGAAATAGGTTGGCAGATACAAAAGTTATTTTAAACGGGTAGATCTAAATCAAAAAACAGGATGACATGGTAATCTTATATAAATTAAATAGAAATACCTAGCTCCATAAGGTGTTCGATGGTCAAGGTTTATACAATCGCTTCGGGAAAAGGAGGAACGGGAAAAACGACCGTTTCTATCAATCTCGGAACCGTGCTTGCCCAACTCGGTAAAGAAACCTACCTCATGGATGCCGATATCGGGATGGCAAATGTAGGTCTTCTCCTTGGCCTGCAGGATGCCCCCGTTACCCTGCATGAAATTCTTGCAGGTAAATGCACTATCAACGATGCAATATACGAAGGTCCGGCCGGACTCAAGGTAATCCCGAGTGGGATCTCCCTCCAGGGATTCCAGCAGGCTGACCAGGATAAAATGCGTGAGGTAATGGGCGAAATTATCAAGCGCTGCGAGTTCCTGTTGATGGATGCACCTGCCGGCATCAGCAAGGACGGTGTCGTTCCTCTTGCAGTGTCCGATGAAGTGATCCTTGTTGTTAATCCCGAGCTCGCTTCAATTGTCGATGCGCTCAAGATCAAAATCCTGACCGAAGTTGTGGGTGGCCATGTGCTCGGGTCAATCATCAATCGTGTTGATCAGGATGATATCGATACTATTACTAAAAAGATGGAGAAAGTGCTCGGCGTTAAAGTGCTTGGCATTATTCCCGAAGACGCAAATGTGCGCCGGGCTTCCTCTGCAAAGGTCCCGATCGTCATCAAGTTCCCCACATCCCCGGCATCAATTGCAATCAAACGGATTGCATCCGATATGGTTGGTGTACCCTACAAAGAAGAGCCCGTTGCAGGAAAGAGAGACGGTTTCATTGACCGGTTATCAAAAGCCCTTTTTAGTAAAAAAACCTAGATTTTTGTGCCAATTCATCCCGTTAATAGCAAAAAGAAATTTCAAAAAAATGTTTTTTTTACAGCTGCAGGAGTTTGTGTGAGCTGGACTCTTCAAACTGTACAGGGAACGTAGTGATCTGCTGGTTGCGGTCCTGCACAATAACTTCGTACTTGCCGTGCATCAGCTTAAAGCCCACGCTGCCATCCTCTGTGGTTACATCAGTTCCTACAACTTTGCCTTCCTTTCTGATGGATACCCGGACCCCGTTCTGGGGTTCATTATTCCGCTGGATGGTGAGCGTGAACACCCCTAATCCGACATTTTTTTTGCCGAATTCAGGAATTTCTTTGATGTTTCCCTTTTTCATGCGGGTCTTTTCAAAGATACGACATCCGGCAACCACTGCATTGACCAGATCAGGATTTATCCCATACAGCGTAAACGACTCGACACCCGTAATCAGCATCACGGCGTTATCCCCAAAGAGCGTTCCTTTTTCGTCAATGAAGATGGCACCTTCCGCTTCACCGGCAAGGATTGCAAGATATTGTTGCTTGTCGTTTTCCAATGATGCAGCTATTCCGTTAATTCTACCCGTTTCTGCAAAACTGATCAGTTCAGGGAGCGAGAATGTTCCTAAAGGTTGAGACTCCGTAAGGATTGTATCAATCATTTTCTGGATTTTCATAAAAAACCATCCTCTGGATTGTGTTCTTACGGTAAATTGCAGATCTGGATCTGCTGCGATTTTCGTATGGCAGTTATTTGCAACCCGGATATTAGAGAGTTGTGGATTGCCTGCTGCTGCCAGCGCCATACATAAGTGTTCCAAAAAAAAAGTATGTACTGGATTTATGGAATTATTGTACCCGATGGTGATCTCGGCGATTGCGGTTTTTGTCACCCTGATCTATGCCTCGTATCTCGATATTAAGGACCGGCGTGTACCATTTAGGACATGGTATCCCATGCTCATTATTGGGATTCCCGCATCTGTCTGGCTCCTGTATACAAAGACCGGAAATTTCAGTCTCATTGCAGGCTACCTGTCGCTGATCGTAAGTTTCTTTTACGCCAATTATCTCGACAGTCATGAGCCCGGTGAACCGTTCAGGTTTGAATATCTTGCAGTCACCCTTCTCTTCCCTATACTGGCATGGCTGATTCTTCCTGCAACATTCAGCATGACCCTCGTGCCCTGGTACGCGATGTTTGCCGGAATTTTTGCCTATATTTCGTACATTACGTACAAACAGAAACCGGAAGGAAAGACCAAGCCGAAGAAAAAGAAACAGGAGTCCAATATCGAAGAAGCACTCAGCCGCTGGTACTTCATCTTAATTGTCATGATATTTGCAATCACATCCCTGATTCTCTTCTTTGGCAGCTGGGGAGCTCCTGCTCTCTTTGTCCTGTTCCCTGCAGTTTTCTGCGGAGTGTTCTACCTGTTTGGAAGGATGCGCTTATTCGGTGGGGCAGATGCATGGGCGCTCATTTTCATCTCGTTCTGTGTCCCGACATTCCCGTTCACCCCCTTGCTTGGGGATACACCGATTGGATTTTTGGCATTCTCGGTCCTGATCAATGCCCTGCTGCTCAATCTTGTGGCCCCGCTAGGAATATTTGCCATTAACATTGTGCGGGGAAATCGTGCCCCGCTCATGTACATGTTCTTTGGATTCCCGGTTAAGGGCGATACTATCCAGCAGGAATGGGGTTTTGTGATGGAGGAGTTTGAGGAGAAGAAAGGGATTATTAACCGTAAGTTTATCGGGTTTTGGGATTCCATTAAGAGAATGTACGGAGGCGTTGGCCGGGTCTATACCAAGGATCTCCGGGAACATCCCGAAGAGTTCATGGAAGAACTCTCAATCTATAAAAAAGCCGGCACCGTCTGGATCTCCTATGCAGTCCCGTTCATCATCCCGATCACTGCCGGGCTTATCACTGCAATAATCTTTGGGGATTTCCTCCTTGCAATCATGAAGTTATTTTTATCGGGAGCTTAAACCATGCTGAACCTGAAATTTGTTGATGGACTGATTCCGGTCATTGTGCAGGATAAAAAAAGCTTACAAGTGCTGATGATGGCCTACGCCAATGAAGAGGCGGTCCGGCTCACCGAAGAGACCGGCTATGCGCATTATTACAGCCGGAGCCGGAAAAAACTCTGGAAAAAGGGCGAAGAGAGCGGGCACTTCCAGAAAGTGAAACGGGTCTTGACTGACTGCGATGAAGACTGTCTGATCTATGAAGTTGTGCAAACCGGTGCTGCATGCCACACGGGATATGAATCCTGTTTTTACCGGACACTTGACGGAAAGGTCATCGGGACCAAGATTTTTGACCCGGAAACGGTATACGGGAAGAAATAAATCCTATTCTTTTTTCTTTGATTTTCCGGTCAGGTATCAATGAAATCTGTAGAATATACTTTCGCCGGTGACGTCAACCGGCATTTTCGTTAGTTTTTTATTTTACAAGAAGAGCCGCTACCCCAATTCGGTTGCGGAATATCAATTACCGGTGTCTGATATCACTGGTTCTGTTTTTTACAATTTTCATCCTATGGATCCCGGAGAAGTGTTCCTTTTTAGTCCAGACACGAGGAGAAATGAATCTTGATCCCTCAGGTACGGTACTGGATATCGTACAATTATCACCATACAATTTCTACGAATATCAGAAATTGATAAAAAAGAGATTGATGGGATTATGCACCGGCAGCGTCGTAGACCTGGCAGAGGTAGCGTGCCTCAAAAAGTGTGAGAGGTGCGACAAGGATGATATTAATGATGAATCCAAGAACAGGGATCATGCCAATGATCGAGAGAATGATCTCGATAATAATCAGGACAACAAACAAGACGATCAGTGCGATGATGTAGCTGCCCCACCCGATCTTCCCGATAGTTGCTGAAATTTCACCGAAGTTGAATGCTTCACCCATGCTGCCGGTCCGGGCAAACCGTATGGTACCGATAGTAGCAAAGATCATGGTGAGGATCAAAACAATCCCAACGACAATGAAACCAAAGAGCATGCCCATCACGGCACCCATTACTTCAGCGGGGTCCTGGCCAACCGTTGCCAGTATACCTGCACCGATCGTGATGAAGAAGATAACGATCGTGGGGATGAGGTAGATTAATGTAATGATCAGGTACTTTATCCCGTCAATGAAGAGCGTGCCCCAGTCTTTCACTTCCGGTGCAGGTTTTTCCCCGCGGAGGACTTTTAATGAATATCCGAGCAGCGGGAGACCGAGAAGAATCGTTGCGATAACGAGTAATAACCACTGCATCCACTTTCCAATAATTGCATCCTTTGCATACGCAAAAGAGTCACCAAGCATGTTTCCGAAATCCATTCAAATCACCAATCTGTAAGAGTTTTTAAGATTTATTTACATTTTAACGGCATATTATTAAAAACCTGCAGGCCTGCTCTTCTGGAATTTAATGGAGAATATGCAGGAAAATTCTGGGTTTTAAAACCGATACAGAACTATTAATTTCTCTTTAAAGACTACCTTTTACCCATGTCGGAGTGTTCCTGATGGAAGATGTTAAGGCGATCAGGATGCCCCCGCTGCGACCGTACGAGATGCAGGATTTTCCGGCAACTGCACTGGATATCGAACCGGAACCCGACGAGTTCGCAATGCCAGATGAAGAGATGACTGAAGATGAGATCGCATATCTGGAGCGATCCGTTGTTATGCCTCCGCTGCGCCCGGATGAGCTGCCGGATTCAGCGGTTTTCACGCTTGAGGCTGAGGCTGACCCATCACTTGATGAACCCTCGTGGGGTATGGGAACAAAAGCGCCCGATATTGTGATTTGCAAAGGAAAACTGCTGCACCCGTGGGATGATGTTCCTGTGGAGAAGAAATAAAAAAGGCAGGGACTCTGTCGTTTATAATTCGATATTTCATATCGAATCGTATCTTCGGCAGGATACCGGTTCAGTCATCTTTCTTGTCTTCGGCTTCCTCTTCGTCAGCCTTTTTTACTTCAGGCAGTGTCTCTTTTGCAACGATCCCATAAATAAAAAGTATTGCCGGAATAACCAGTCCATAGAATAAATACGGTTTATTGACTCCCTGGGCAATGATAAAAAGTGCCAGTGCGATGGCAAGACCAACATATGCAAGTCGCATGGTATCAGCTCAGGTTTTTTGGGATTTTGCTCTTTCTTTGTTAATTAACAGGGATTTTTTATTAGCAGTGTTGACCGGAAAAGTAAGATAAACCCGTCAATAAATTAGGGGTGAAAAAGAAGTTATCTGATCACTCCCGGATTGATCGTCCAGGCAACATGATAATCCGGTACCATGCTGGTCTCATTATTTGTCCTTTCCATGAAATACACATCAAGCAACGCACCTTTGGACAAGGTGGCAAAAGACTCATCAGAACGAATTTCAATGTAATCCCGTGGTATTTCTGCCATACCCGGGGGAATCTTTCCGCTCCGGGCTCCACTGCCTCTGTGGGATATCCCGATTCCTCCAAAGGAATTCCCGTTCATATTGGTAAGTTTACTGAACCAGACGAACTGGCGGGGGGTTGTTCCATTGTTTCCTGCAAATACGTTGATGGTAATGGTATGGGTACTATTGTCTGCTTGAGGATCGACTTCAATATTATAGAGTGATATATCCATCGTTTTGTTGCCACTTCCGAGTTTTACTGTTCCATTCATGGGCAACACCGGATCCAGCGATGTTGTTCCCGGAAATGTCAGGATGGGAGTGACCTGTCCTGATGGAGTTGTCGTTGCCGGGGTTGTTGTACAACCGGCAATAAGCAGTACACAAACCGTAATAGCAAGAATTGCAATGTTTTTCATTCTCTCGCCCTCTTATAGAATATAATCGTGCTAATAAGGTAAAACACTCCGGTAAAAAATCTTTGTGATTTTTTTAGATAACTGCCAGAAAATTATTGTTCTGTTTTTGTTTTCATCAGTTCAATCAGGCAGAAGAATGCTGCAGCTTCTACCGGGTCTTTGAAGTGAACCAGTTCTGCATCGGTCCGCTTCTCTAAACAATCCGTGAGTTTTTTCCCATATTCCTGTTCGTAGATCTTTAACGCCCGCGTGGTCTTTTTCCACCGCAGGATTACTTCATCCAGCTGCATCTTTCTCAAAAAAGTTCACCCGCATCCACATAGATGGTGCCGGAATATGAGAGCATGGTTGGCGGGGGGTGAAAGTGAGCGTGCAAGTCTCTTGTTCTGAATAATTTTTATCGAGAGTGATCGGTAAAAAAAGTATCTAATAATGCTTTGAGGGGGATTGTTTACGATCTCAGGTGATCCAGATTACCGTGATCATTATGTTTAATACGATCACCGTACACAATGCTTCCCATGGCACTCAAAGAGCAGATTATGGAAGTGATCGGCGGACCTCATGTCCATGCTGTTGCAACACTGGACAAGAAGCTACCGGCAGTCCGGTTCATGGTGCTTGCAGGCTTTCCCGACATGACCTTTGTCGGGGCGACCATGAAGTCTTCACAGAAAGTTGAGCAGCTGAAGAAAAACCCTGATACTGCCCTCTCGGTCTGGTCAGGAAAGGAATTCTCCGACCCGTATGTTGAGATCCGGGCAAAGGGAAAGATCCACGAGGATGTTGCGACGAAAAAGAAGTACTGGAACCCGATGTTTGAGCAGTATTTCAAAACGCCCGAGAATCCTGATTTTGTCGTGCTTGTGTTCACCGCGAGCGAGATTACGTATCACGGGAAGAACATGTCAAGCATGGAAGTCTGGAAACGCTAAACCTTTTTGCGGCTTTTCATAATTGTGCTGCCTGGGTGATTGCAACTCCCATGATACCGTGAGGTGTGAGGGATCTGGCACCCGTATGATCCGGCTGATTATCCCTGGAGGTGCTTACGATCTCACACGTTCCTCGTGATTTCCTCAATGATTTTGTGCTGCAGGCAACTCAGTAACTTATATCCAATCTTTTTTTTTGGGGAATCCGGTTTTGTTATTTAATACCAAACTTTCTGGCATTCTCAAAACAAATCCCGGATTCATTGTATCGATGCATATTCTGTAATGTAGTCCCTTTTGCATACCATGCCAATCCATTGTCCGGATCCAGTTCAAGGGACCGGTTATAACTTCGCAATGCTTCCTCGTATTGATTGAAAGCATTATTGTAATACATCCCCCGGATAACCCATGCGGTCGAGTTATTTGGATCCGACTGAACAAGCGTATCATAATATATCCGGCTTGCATTGACATTTTCTGCAAATTCTGAGATATTCGTATCGTTATGAGATGGAGATAGTGCGAGACACCCGCAGGTTATGAGAATGAGGAAAAAAATCGGGACCATGAAAAATATTTTTTTCATATATGCACTTCAGACTTCAGAATCATAGATTTTTTGATTAAATGGAGGGGCGGAACTTTTATTATATTTTTAATTCGTCTATTCCTGTATGCAGGAACCGGGATGTTATGAAAATTATCCAACCCTGATTGTTATCGTTTCAAATCTGCTATCATTCCTGATCTATGTCATTGGTGCATTTATTCTCTATCAGTATAGTTTCATCTGGGTCATCTGTTATGTCCTTTTCATTCTTCTCCTTGAATTCCGCGTATTGAGCCGGCATTGCGTGGACTGTTATTATTATGGCAAAACCTGTGCTTTTGGTAAAGGCCGGTTGAGTTCCAAACTTTTTCACAAGGGCCAACCGGAGCGGTTCAACCAGGTGAAGATCACCTGGAAAGATATTGTTCCGGATTTTCTCATGTTTATTGTTCCCGTTCTAGCAGGCATAATTCTCCTGATCCAGAAGTTTTCCTTCACGATCCTTATTCTCATCATCGCCCTCATCATCCTGGGATTTTTTGGAAATGCCTTTGTGAGAAGACAACTGGCCTGCCGGTATTGTAAGCAGAGAGCGATCGGTTGTCCGGCTGCGCAATTATTCGATAAAACGAAAAAATAAGAACCATTCAAAAGACCATAATCCCCCGGCACCTGATGGGGACACGGGAGTTCACATGAGCTCGCGGGATTGCCAGGGCCTCGTTCCAGAAAACCCCGCAATCCGGAACAAAATGTAAAACCATAAATATAACCGGGCTAAAATTTTAAATTCGGTAAAATTGTGAGTTGTACCATGAAGAACCACCACGTATTCATCATTCTCTGTACCGTCTGCCTGATCGCAGCATTCAGTGCAGGCTGCACAAGTCCAAGCACACCGGCGACCCCCGTAAAGACCACTACCACAGTATCAACCGCTGCACCAACTCCGGTATCAACCACTGCTGCAACTCCGGTACCGACTGCTGTTGTCACTAAGCCGGCAACCCCGGTCCCGCAAGTAGCTTCGGCAAACGGCTCCTATACGCTCAACGAGAGCGATAACAAATTTTATTACTCTGTGCCAAAGAACAGCCAGGTGTATGTCGTTCTCGATGAGAACCCCACGACCGGGTGGTCCTGGAACCTGACCACTACACCAGGCCTTACCATTGTCAAAGACGAGTTCTACCCCCCGTCAACAAGCCAGGGATTCGGATCAAGCGGTATGCATGAATGGGAACTCAAGGCTGTCACCAGTGGAGAGCAGAAGATCTCGGGTGTGCTGAAACACGTCTCTGACCCGATAACCGGAAAGGAAACAACCTACACGGTATTTTTATCGGTTGACTAAGTGAAGGGACAGTCCCCTTTGCATCATCTCTTCTTTTTTCTTTTTTGTCCTGCCCCGTATGTCACGGGAAGAGGATCCCCGGGTCAGTGCGAATCCCCACGCAGGATCTTTCCCTCTTCTGCATAGTCCGGGTGGATCTCTTCTCTGATGGCGATAGCGATTATCAGGATCACAACCCCGATCACGACCGAGAGGATGAATGCGAGATCGAATCCTGCCGAGAGGGTCTCCATCTTGAGACCGGCCGGCGATATTTTGGTGACATCATAGTTTTTTGCAATGAAAATGGCCCCTGCGATGAAGATCGCGTTGAAGGTTGCGATACCGATGGGGGAGGGAGCGTTCCGCTCAAGGCTCGTAAGGCTCGAGACCATTCCGGCCCTGCCACGTGCAACCGACATCATGACCATTGTCGTGGCCGGAGTGACGATCAGGCCCAGCCCGAGGCCGATTAGGGCAAGGGCGATCACGACAAAACCGGTTGACGTGTGGAAGGCGAGCCGAGTCATCATGACGTACCCGAGGATGAGGGGGATTGCCGCAAGGATGCAGAGCCGGCGCGGTCCTATCCGGTTGTAGCTCACGCCCGCGACGAGACCCGCGATCATCATGGTAAATGAGAGGGAGGTCATGATCATGCCGGCAGTCGAGGTATTGTAACTGTGGACATATTCGAGGTAGAATGGCAGGAGATAGTTGATCCCGGAATAACTGAAGAAGACTAAGAAGAGGAGAAGGTTTGCCAAAAAGAAGTTCCGGTTCCGGAAGAGGCCGATGTCGAGGATAGGGTTAGGGGTCTGGAGCTCGTTGCGGACGAACCAGAGCAGGGTGACTGCTGCAAGGAGAGCGACTCCGATGATGACGGGGGATGTCCACCCAAGGGTTGCGCCTTCCGAAACCACGAAAACGAGCGACGCGAGCCCAACAAAGACAAGGCCGGAGCCTGCCTTGTCGAATGTGCCGGACGCTGCCTGAGGCTGCGACTCCGGGATAACTTTTGCCCCGAGAAGGAGAGCAAAGATCCCGATCGGCACGTTGATGATGAAGATCCAGTGCCAGGAGAGGTACTGGGTCAGGATTCCCCCGATGGTAGGCCCGGTTGCTGTACCGAGGGCGGCAAAGAGCGTGACGATGCTCATCGCTTTCGCCTTCTTCTCGGCTGGGGTATACGCAATGATCATGGCAGTGGCAACCGATATCATCATCGCTCCGCCCACGGCCTGGAACATCCGCGACGCGACAAGCGAGGGATAACCGAGGGCGAACTCCGGCAGGACGCCGCAGCACAACGACCCGAGGGTGAAGACCATAAAACCCGTAAGGAAAATCTTCTTGTACCCGATCGTATCTGCGACTTTGCCAAAGACGAGCATGCAGCCCACCATCACGAGTAAGTAAGAGGTGGTGACCCAGCTCACGGACGTTGTTGTGAGATTGAATGTTTCAGAGATTGCCGGCAGCGCAATATTGACGATGGTGCCGTCGAGGCTTGACATGAACGTGGCTAGCGATATGGAGAGGATGAGGAGGCCGTAGCCCTTCTTCGCCCCGTGGGAATCCGGAGTGTCCATGTGATGCCGTTGTTGGTGATGATACATGAGGATTGCGGAACGGGGAGCGGGCGTGTTGTAGTGGAGAGATTTACCGATGAAAAACCCCTTTAGCCGGAAATTCTTGCCGTGCCCGAAATTCTGGATGCTGATAGATATTAATGGCAGACCGATCCCAAGGACCCATGATAGGCTGAACCTTCAGGAGATGCCAGGGGGAATACAGGAATCCCTCTAAAATTTCAGGTTCTCAATAATGTGAATAATTAAATCTGCAAACCCCCAAAAAAATGGTTTATTCTTTTCTTACCGGGATTTCTGTACGGGCGCGGGCACCGGAGGAACAATGCTTATCGATTTGTACATATCCATGACTTCCGCTGAATACGGTGACGGGTTCTGGAACGAGAAAATGTAAATTGTCCCTCCTACGTTCGTAAAAATATATGTACCTCTCATATTGTTCGTATCAAAGTCCAACTGGTAGGATCTATACCCCTCAAATGTACGGGTAGATGAAATTTTTAACTGGTAATTGTGTTTCGTGATTTCAAAATGACCATATTTATTCTGGAGGGCAAGGGTTGCCAGATTGAAATAATTTTCAAAATCCGTTACGGGATTGGGATCCACATCAACACTCATTGTCGTATGTTTGGAAGTATCGATATTCTGGTAAGACGGGAGAACCCGTTCTCCGGTAATATACGGTGAATAGAAATTGGCAATATTGGTAGTGCTACGCCCATAATCTCTCATAGATGTTTCAGAGGTCACTTCCTTTTGCCAGTCGCTGGGATAACTGATAGTGACACCGTTTGAGAGAGTTGTTGTGATTACTGCAGGCTGGCTGCTGGCCGTGACGGGAGGGGCCGACTGGTATGATGGAACCGGTGAAGAGGAAGCAGGCTGAGATGAATTGGCAGATGAATTTGATGATGAACAACCGGCACAAATAACCGCACATACAAGGACCAGGGCAATACTCACGGTTCCGATTAAAAAATGGGTATCAGATTTCATAGTACTCACGGAAGCGAGAACGGTTTTATGTTTTTAAAAATATACCGCCCAATGTCAAAAATAATAATGATATAAATAAACTCCATTTAACAAAAATCAGGATGAGAATAGTGGCGTGCTCTGGTCAACCGGTTCGAAATTATCGCCATAGAGCTCATATTTTATCTGGGTGAGTTCGTCATGAGGAACCCTCACCGTTGCTTCGGAATATCCCGTTGCACCTTCAGTCAAATCATTGAGGGAAATGGTCTGATCCGGTTCCCAGACCATACCCGCTCCCTTACTCAGGGCCATGGCAGCAAAGTGCATTTTTGGATTTTTTGCAGTCCCGACCCCGATATTTTTAATTGTGCATTGCTGATGGAAATAGATAAAAAGAGTATCTGCACTTTCCATGGTGGAAGAGCATTCCATATCCATCAGCGGTACCTGGATCAGGGGGACAATTTCTGCTTCAAGATTTTTGTATTGGTCTGGAATATCGCCGATTCCCCATCCCTTTCCCGTTGTTTCAAGATAATAATATTTTTCACCCCGGAATTCGTACGATGTTCCATAAAGATTATCCGATCCTTTTATTCCAACAGCCATATGACCGGGCAGGTGAAGCAGGACAACCCCGTATCCCATCTCATGAAGCAGAGCAACCGTGAGGATTGCTGTATCTTCACAATCCCCCCCATCATCAATGAGCGTTTCCATGGGATAACGGGGATATTCGTCATACCCGGTTGTCACTCTGTCTGAAGTATAGGGAAGAGACTGGACAAATGCTACGATATTCAGGACATTATCATTTTGTGTATACCCCTTCTGGATTCCCCCAACCTTAAATTTTTGAACTATCTCTTGTAGAATAGTCCTGTCATAACTGGATAATGCATATTCCGCGTAATTATTTTCCCGGCTGTGAGATTTGCTCTTATAATAATCATACCCTGCCTTTGGAAAACCGACATTCCACCTCCAGTCGGTGCCTTTGTAATTCCAGGTATATACGCGATAAAACCCATCAGAAGTTTCCGTGGGGGTGACAACAGGAGCCAGTTGAACTATAGGGGGAGTGGGCCGCGGGGTGGGGACCAGATACGGTTCTTCGCAACGCTGGGTTGTGGGATTATACGATGTGCCGGGATAGGTTTTTGCGCAGTATTCATTAAGAGAACCGGTAACCGAGGTTGTCGCCAACGTGGGTTTCAGTGTAATACCCGCGGATTGTGGCAACTGTGTGACCGGAGCAGTTGAGACCCGGGTGATTGTAAACGTGGGTTGAAAGGGAATTCCTATGGGTTTTGATTCAGCGTTTTGACTAATGTTTGAGAGCGGGATATCTCTGCTCATCCCCCCAACAAATATTCCTATGGTGGTGAAAACCTGAATTCCTACGATGATGAGGATCCCAACAGCCAGAATCTGAAAAATTGTTGTTCTTTTTATTTTTGTGTGTTCTGTCCGGTTTTCTTTTGTCATGTGGCCAGATACCGGGCTTTCCTTGTTATCAATTGTATTTTGTCTGTGCAGGGGATACCATTCAATATCCTCTCCGGATTCCGTGCAAAATTTTCCATCCTTCCGGATTTCCTTTTTGCAGTAAGGACAAAAAACAGGCATTTTGTTTGCATCGTTCCCTCACAATGATAGTTCTTGTCATGAGTTATAAAAAATGAAATTATCCCGGTCATTCCGGGACACATTATCAGTAAAGGACCGTCCGTCACTGGAACCGCTTGTCTCCACACGGCAAGTTTACGGAACGAACTTTATGCCCGGGTAGACGGGACCCCGAAAGCCATTATAGTTGGCAACCTTTATGCCATAATTCTCCGTGATGACTTCGCGGAACACTTTTTCAAGGATCAGTTTCGGATACCCGGGGGTCTGGCTCCTGACGGTTCGAACCCATTCACTCCAGAGCATCATGCACTGCACATCACAGATCCTGTTCGCCAGTACATGGCGCCCCAGAAACTCCTCTAATACCTTGAGTTCGCTAAACTCCTCAATACCGATATCAATCCCGGTCGATCGAAACTTTTCGGCAAACTGATCTAGCAGATCGGGGCTGGTCGTTTCCATGAAAACCGGAGAGTGGTAGTCTCGCACGTTCCCCTTTTTGCTCGCAATCTGGCGGAACTGTCTGGGTTGGGGGTTCATGTATGCGATACCGGCTCCTGGACTTTTTGTTGTGGACATGGTACATTTCCTACACAACATGCAAAGGGCGGACTTATAGGGGGTTTCTTGAAAATCAAGAATTGGAACATCATCTGATATTACCGGGAACATTTTTCTCACGGCGTAGTAACAGTTCGTATGTTAAATTCAGGTGTTTAATCAGGACAATGCACTTCCATTATTTCGTTCACTTATTCTTTTCATGGTTGGTAAGATCATGGCAAAAAGAACTGTCATTGATAATAAAATTCAAATCGTACGTTGACCAAGCAGATTCCGCAACACAACAAAAATATTGTTTAACAAACCTTTATGATTGTGTTACAGTAACTTCGAGAATATCAATAAAACCAGAATTTTTGTCGTTATTACCAAAACGGAGGGAGTTTTTCTCATGAAAAAAATGGTTTACATTGCAGGTCCGTTGTTTTCTCAGGCTGAGTTGGATTTTAATGAAAAAGTTGACGAGTCGTTGAGAGAATTGGGGTACGATACATTTCTTCCCCAGAGAGACGGGAATAAATTATCAGATTTAATTTCAGAAGGGAAATCAAAAAATAACGCTGTAAAAACAATATTTGCATTAGATGTTGAAAAAATCAAGAAATCTGATATTCTGCTCTTGATTCTTGATGGGAGAGTCCCGGATGAAGGTGCCTGTGTTGAACTTGGAATAGCATATGCATTGAAAAAAGAATGTGTGGGTCTAAAAACCGATTCGAGATCTTTAATGGACAATCTTGATAATCCGCTAATTCTTGGAGTACTTGAAGGAAAAATCGCAGAGAGCATTAACGATCTTCGTAATTATTTTTAATTTTTTTACCTGGCGTGGTTGCGGGTCACCAGCCCGCCGTGAACCCGCCATATTTTGTCTTTAGGAAGGGTGTGATGGATAATGGTACTTCAGAAATCTAGATCCGGCTCCATTCCAGCCTCCGATTACCCGGTCCATACCTCCCGACCGGCCAGTTCGGGGCATTTTCCTGACAGTATTCCGGCAATACCTTGTATATCGTCCCGGATTGCCAAACGAGCCGTTTTGCTGGAAGCAGAACCGGCCTGTATGGTGCAGTTTGGATTGACAATCCCGGAGGCCCGCGATGGGCTGGACGGTCAGGGAGAGCCGAGGGTCGTGAGCGGGCTGCAAAGGGCAATTCAGTTAATTGAGGGGGAGCTAGTGTATGTTAGGGTGGGCGCTCGTCTGACGTGTACCGATCATGTTTTGTCTCCAGAGAGGATGTGATGGGGAGGTGTACTCTAAAAATCCCAATCCGGCCCCGTTCAAGCCTCCGATTATCCGATCCATACCTCCCGACCGGCCAGTTCGGGACATTATCCTGACAGTATTCCGGCAATACCTTGTATATCGTCCCGGATTGCCAAACGGGCCGTTTTGCTGGAAGGAGAACCGGCCTGTACGGTGCAGTTTGGATTGACGATCCCGGAGGCTCGCGATGGGCTGGACGGTCAGGTGTAACCGGGGGTCGTGAACGGGCTGTAAGGGGCAATTCAGCTAATTGAGGATCGCCATGAACCTCCAAAATAGTGGCCTGACCTACCACCGACAGGATTTGGGATTGCGGGTTGCCCAATTGAAAGGAATGGAATTATTCCGGCATCTCTTGTTAATAGCTACAGAGAGGGGGATTGGATTCGCCGGTTTCATTGCTTCCCCATGCAACAATGGTTCCGTCACGCTTCAGGGCAAGGTTGTGGAATTCTCCTGCCGATATTGCGGTGATATCCGAAAGACCCGTGGGAATACTGAACTGGCCATAATCTTTTATGTTAGATTCATTGGATTTTTTACCCCATGCGACTACTGTTCCATCATCTTTTAAAGCGAGGTTATGCCAATACCCCGCGGAGATTGCAGTGACATGAGTCAGTCCCTCCGGGACATCACACTGGCCATAGGTATTGTCTCCCCATGCAACAACCGTTCCATTTTTTCGTAGTGCGAGAACATGGCCGTACCCTGCCGATATGGCAGTAATGTTGGTGAGGTTTTGTCCGATCTCGTGATGCTCTTCGCGGTTGAATGTCAGAATCGTACCATCCGATTTCAAAACGACACTTCGCCACGAGCCGGCAGCAACAGCTGTATAATTCTCGAGACGTTTCGGCATGGCGCACTGTCCTGCTTCGCACCTTCCCCAGGATATAATTGTTCCATCTTTTTTCAGTGCAAGGCTGTGTTCTACTCCGGCATCTATTGCAACGACTTCATCGATTCCGGGCGGGACCTGCCAGTCGCCGTAGTATCTGTTTCCCCATGCAATGACGGTCCCGTTTTTCAGGAGTGCAAGGTTGTGCCAGTGCCCTGCTGCAATTGCAGTAACATTGTTAAGGAACTTCGGGTTCCTCATCATTCCGCCCGCAGACTCCCCCCATGCAACAACCGTCCCGTCGTCCCTGAGCGCAAGACTATGATAAGGACCCGCTGAAACTGCAACGAACCGGCAGTTTTTCGCCGTCATGTTCTCTTCTGTTTTAGTCACCACAGGGACGGGTTTTAGTGTGGTGTTCCCGAAAGAATTGATGACCGCAGTGTTATTATCCGGGTGTGAAGATTGGTCGATACATCCGGAGATAGCCAGGAGACCGGAGAGAAGAACGCAGATGAACAGATAATTAATCGATAATGATTTCATTTTCCTTTCAATTCATCTCTTCCTGATACAATGAAAATGTGACTATTTTGCAATACGGGGAATCAACAAAAAATTTTGAGAGTGGTAGCTCGCAAGGGAAAATGACCGGGCGTCTTCCTGTCACTTCCCCTGTATTTCATCTTTTGCCCGGGGCAGCACGCTCAGTAGGGCATAGAACAAACCGGCAATAATGAACACTTCCAGATACAGGCCGGTTGCCAGGAGAATAGTGTGCATCTGGAGACCGGGTGCGTAGACGATATCCTGTATATGAAGAGAAGCGGCAGCACCATCAAGGATCCACCCGGTCAAGGGGAGCAGGGGAGAGAACCAAGAGAGCGGTCCACCCTCAAGGGATTCCCCCAGCGATGCGAGAAACAATAGGTATACCCCAACTAGCGAGAGCAGGGGAAATATGGCAATTGGAGGGTCGATCCTGATCTTTTTCTCGAAAGGGGGAAACGGGCTGATCACCGCGAGCGTTATCACCAGCAGCATGAGGATTGCCATCTCAAGAGTCTCTAACAGTACATCGCTATTATTGATAACTCTGAACTGCAGACTGCCTGCCAGTACCAGTAATACGATACCTGAAAGAAGCAGCGGAAGCCAGAGCGGGACGGGATCGGCGATTTTTTTAAGACCCGCGTATAAGAGGGCAGGGACGGCGAGGAGGAAGATGAGAACTATCATAACGAGCAGAATAAAAAACAGGGTCTCGTTCATGTACTTGAATAGAATCTGGGAAATATTCAAGGATGTGGTTGATGAAGGGTGCTGCGGGCAACTTCCTTAGTTGAGAGTGGGCGGGTGCTGGGGGCAAGGATACCCGCCGCTCAGTACACGCGAATCTCGCCAAAAATCGAAATGTCCCCTTCCAACTCCGGATAGTGCTCCGTTCTTTTCACAGCACCGGCAGGAACAACCCGACAACGGAGGTCACGATCCAGATGACAACTGCGATGAGCAGCGCTCTTAACCAGCCGATAGTGTAGAGTTTCTGCAACACAAGCAGCCATACGATTCCTGCAATGAATGCCGGCAGCAGACCCTGGCCCAACACGTAATAAAAGATCGTGTACACGGCAGTGCCAATCAGTGCAGCGAGAACGGCCGTGGATAAACTATCCTTTGCACCGAAGAACTTTGCAATATAGTAAATTATTACCGTTGAAATGATCAGCGCGACAACGAAGGTCAGCAGAGTCGAAAGATACGATACCATAGTAAACCGCTTGTCTGTTTGTTCGCATTAATCTTGTTATGTCGGCAGACTGCCTTGATGCAGCCACCTGTTTGCGACATTCAGCACCGGGAGTGGGGGCTCGCCATGCTCTTACAAAATAGTGGCCCGCCCCCCCTCCCTCACTCGTTGTGTTGCGGGAAAACTCCCTTAAGTGGGGGCGTGGAATATGGAGAATTGAGGAAGAGTGGCCCAACCCGAGATTATATCATCCCTCAGCGGATCTAAAGGTATATGAAATGCTCATCGGTTTTCTGGGTAATCATGGCAGTCGTCGTCCTGATGGTTGCAATGAGTGGTTGTACGAGTACGAATAACCCGCCGGTTGCTCAGGTTAAGAGCACCCCGGCAGTAACGTATACTCCGGCACCGACTCCCGCACTTACCGCCATGCCAACGTCCGCACCTGCCCCTACGCCGGACAAGGCGGCAATTGCGGATAAGGCATTTGCCGATGCGGCAGATGCATGTAGCGCCGCTACTCCTGTTATCTCCAATATAACCACCCAACTGGCGTTTACCACCTGTATGCAGAATGCCCCGGATCCGAAGAGTGTGTGTGCAATAAATTACCAGTATAACATCCTCAAGGCTACAAAAGATGACGCTACCAGTGCGGGATATTCAAGAGAGAACAAGAGAATTCCGCTGATACGGGACGCATACAACAAGAATATGTCCTACAATACCATGACCGATACCGTCGAGAAGTGCGGCCAGCAGCGCTTGGGCGGCCCGATATAAGGTACGTTGGCGTTCAGGCACGGCAGAGGCTCGCCATGATCTCACAAAATAGTGGCCCGACCCTTTCCCTCTCTCGTGATGCTATGGATGACTCGCTTAGTGGGGGGGTGGTCGAATAATAACGACTCTGTGTTAACATTTTACATAGAGTACTACACAAATCGATTCAATTGGAAACAGAAATGGAAAATAAATAGCACATATTAAATAAATAGAATCGATATTTTATCATATTGACATGACTCAAATCTTCATTGATACTCAAATTTTTTTAAACCTCTATAAAACGAAACAGAACGTAAAAAAAATTCTCGAAGATATTGAGAAGATTAAGTCATATCTTGTTTTTCCTGAACAAGTTCTTGATGAATTTGTCAGAAACCGAGATAATAAAATTCGAGAATTAAAGAAAAATATTGTCGATACTCAAAATATCTGCTCTTTTGGTTTGTTTAATAAATATCCCGAATTTAATGACTGCAAAGAATTACGAACCCAAATAGATGATGTTAAAAAAAGGATGTTGGCTAAATGTGATGAAATTCTTACAGAACCTGATAAAGATGAAATTTTTAGTTATCTATTAAAACTATATTCAGACAATGAGGTATTATCAATTAAAAGAACATCGGACATATTTAAGAGAGCACATCAAAGAAAACTAATTGGGAACCCTCCAATTACTGAGAGGAAAAATTCAATTGGAGATGAGATTAACTGGGAATCAATTTTGGATCGAGTAAAAGATGATTTGGTAATTATTTCAGATGATCATACCTACGAATCAGATATTACTTTTTTATCACGAGAATTTCAGCAGACTGTAAATAGAAAAATTTTGGCGATAGACAATAAACTCACGACTGCCTTAAAATTCATTGATGTAAAACCCTCAAAAGAATTAAAATTATTCGAAACTGAGCAAGAACAAAAAATTGTCGATGAAACGGTTCAAAAAATTATCCAATTCCGCGAGTTAGTAAAACCATCATCCGATTGGACGACAGATTCTTCAGGAAACTATTATCTTCCAAATACAATTATGAGACAGGGGAGCATTTTTTCTTTTTTTGCACCTTCTACAAATGAGAAAGTCTATAAAAAAATATTAAATAAGCCAGAATCATCACACGATTCGAAAAAAGATTAATTTTCATTATTCACGATACTACATCCATCCCTACGCCCCCACCCCCAGTACTTCCGAAAGTAACTTTTTACCAGAGAGTAATATGAAAACTGATTACTTATTGGAGGAATGTATGAGTTGGGAAACAATGTCGAATGATTCTTGGATTTGCCCAGAGTGCGACAATGAAGTCAGAATACGTTTTTGAATGGACGATTGGAACAGACGTGAGTATATTAAAATTGAAAATGACGTTTCGACCACAGACAGTTTTTCCGACCCCTCACCACCAACCTGCCGAAAATGTGGTATCAAAATGGTTTTCTCAAAGAGCAATCTAACAATTTAGTATTCTGGATAGTGTTAAAAAATGATTCAATGAAATGATGTCGTATATGTTTGCAAATATTTTATGACATCATCAATTTTAGATTCCTCAGTATATACATATGGAACTTGACAATACTTCATTACTCCTTGAGTTGTCAACTCCAATGATGTTGCGACATCTTTATTGATTCCATCGATTTCAATAGAAATATCCAATCCGGTTCCCGGTGCAAAGGGGACAAATTTTGCGCCTGCAACCAGTATGTTCTCTCTATTAATTCCAACGGCTTGTGAGATTTTTTCTTCGAGATTTCTCGGTCTAATTACATCAGTGTTTAAATTTTTTCTTGCATTATCACTTTTAATTTTTGAATTAAATTCAAATGCGTTTTTCCAACAGGATTTTAAAAATTTCCGAGTTCTCCAAGTGTTATACATATCTTTGATATTATCTATATCTTTTACACTATCATCTTCTGTAATTCTTCGAATTTCAGATATAACTGTAAAATCGTCAATTTTTTTATTTACGATAGAATTTACACTAAAAAAATCGGGTTTGATTTTCCCGTTTTGAATTAATGCCTTTAAAATTTTTTCAAGTAGCGCATTTGTATAAACTACTTTATGATGTTGATATATCCACATATACACTTGCTGTCTGCCAATAATCAAATTGGATATAAGACTCAATGCCTTACCGCTCAATACTAAACTTTCCTCAGATACAATATATGCAGATAATAGCCTCTCTCGATCGAGGGATATAAGAGCCGCACCGGTCATATAATTATCTCTTATTAAATAATCGAATTTGTCGACATCAATAGGAGAATTTACAATTTCTGCAAGGATTTTATAATTTCTATGATATTTACTATTAACCTCTTTGTTGACACGCCCTAAAATTAATGCTCCAACAGATCTAGGATCAACACCCAAACCCTCTAAAATTGTTTTATATTCCGTTAAAACAATATAACAACTAACTACCTCATGATCTGCTTTCTTGATTAGAATCGTTTCACTAGTTTCTCCGTCTTGCATTAGAAAATTAATTTTTGACGTTATTTCTGGAGTTATCTTCTTTACTTCGTCTCGAAAAAAAGATTCGCATGTGTGAGAGAATGGAGCGTGTCCTATATCGTGAAGTAAGCAAGCATATCTTACGGTTTTTTTCATTATCTCTAATTCGTCGTCTTCAATATCCCATATGGTCTTAGGGTCCCCGTGAGAATTGCATATAATGCTGTCGAGAACCGATTTTCCTAATTCGGCAACTCCCAAACTATGTTCAAATCGCGTATGAGTGGCCCCAGGATATGTTAAATATCCTGTACCCATATGGTGGATATTGCGTAATCTTTGGAAAAGAGGAGTATCGATGATTTTCAGATCATCGACTGATATTCGGATGAGGCCGTGAACTGGATCTTTTATGTATTTCCACTTCGCATTACGCATTTTTACCTTATTTTATGCTTTAACGAGCCTTGAAAGAGTGCTATCGAATGTATCAATAATCTCTCGTGAAATATCTTGATAACATCTAGATCGTTCTTTTTGCATCTCTTTACCCCGTTCTGTTATTTCATATATAATCAATCCGGGTTTTTCCATGATAACCCCGGCAGAATTTAAATAGGAAATATCCTGATTAAAGCTTTCACTGTATAATTTTTTCCCATATGGTTGGAAATCAAGAGGTAAGATAATATGATTTTTAAATAGTTCACAGCGTAATTTTAATAGATCACTTTTCATTTTTTCCCTTTCGCATGATTGCACTTTATTCAGATATTCAACAATTACCATATGAGATGGTAATGTTGTAGTTCTCGCAATTTCCAAGCTAGGGCTCTCAATCATAATTTACACTATATTGCGTTCAAACTATAAGTCTTTTGGAAACGTTATGAGAATTAATCTGTATTTCTTTGATTAATTCGAAAAATAATAGGGAAATAAGCGAGAATTTTAAAAAAATATCATTTAGGCCTCATTGCGCGCAAGAACGTTCAATCCGTCTCGAGTTATTGTTTTGTCTTGGTATTTTACGCAAAAACTCGACACGGTTTTGTATTATATAAGTGGTTTTCCAAGAATCAAACTCAATAGAGTCTTATTATCTATCCTTCGGCACGGTTCATTCCGGTTATATCATTCCCCCGAACCTGTTTTAAGAATCGGTTGTTGCTACATCTATTGAGAGAATATAAGTAGAAATCTACTTTCGAAATTACTGGCCCATCATCCCGAACCCCTTATAAACCTATCAGTAATATATCTATCGTATCAACGATCTTTACAGTCGTTGAACCAGATAACCGGCGCGGGCGGCTTGTAAGGCGCTCGTACTGGTTCACGGGAAATGGCGAGCGCTCGCTGAATTTCTCGTTAAAAAACTCAAGAGAATAGCATAGCATACGAACACCATACCATAGAAGACAATACGAGAGGAATACAATTATGATATTAGTACCTGATACCAGCGTCCTCATCGACGGGCGCATAACTTCAATGATAAAAGCCGGAGAATACAAGGGTGCAACAATAATCGTCCCGGAAGCAGTGATCGCAGAACTCGAAGCCCAGGCAAATAACGGGCGCGAAATAGGGTTCGCGGGGCTCAACGAGCTCCAGTCGCTGTGCAAAATGGCCGAAGAGAAAACCATTGAACTCAAGTTCACCGGTATCCGACCATCCCTTGAACAGGTCAAGCTCGCCAGTGGCGGCGAGATCGACTCAATTATACGGGGGGTCGCCTGTGAAAACAATGCACGCTTCATCACCAGCGATTTCGTGCAGGCTGAAGTGGCACGGGCAAAGGGGCTCGATGTCATTTACCTAAAACCGCAGGCAGGGAACTTCGGGCCGCTCGGCATCGACCAGTTCTTTGACGAGCACACGATCGCCGTGTACCTCAAGGAGCGGGTCGCTCCCACCGCAAAGCGGGGCTCGATCAACGATATGAAACTCGTGCAGATCCGCGACCAGCCTACTTCTGAATACGAACTCCGGGCCATGTCTCAGGAGAT
>JBAZQT010000086.1:0-9776 GCA_041645055.1 Methanoregula sp.
TGAGTCTGCCTGAGGGTTCGCAGGGTCTCATATACAAAACCGATCTCGTCTCGAATGACGTCTTCTCTATCCGGACTTTTCCTATAAGCCTCAACGATGACCAGGCATACCGTGATACGTTCCGGACCTGGGACCCGGCCCCGGTCGAGACTACGATCACGTTAAATGATATCACCTTTGAACGGTTCGAGTCTACAAAGGATGGAAAAACACATGTCGGATATGTGGCCCGGAAGGGCAGTGCCAATGATGTCGGTTTTTCCAGTGTGCTGGTTTTTACTTCTGATGCATCCCATCCGTTCGAGAAGGAGGATTTCGAAAAGGTTGTTGCATCGTTTGCCTATTTCACCAAGAGGCAGGCAGACACGATGCCGGGCACAGAGATCCCCCGACTAAGGTACTAGTGGAGAATTCTTTTTTTTAATGAGCAAAAAATACCCGCGTTTGCAGTGATGATCGTGTATTGTTTTGCGAGATTATGGCAGGGATTGTTTCTTCAGAGATTGAGAAGGTTGAAGAGGTAAGCTGAGGTGAACATGCCGGGAATTCGTTTGACCGGGTTTTCTTGCCCTTTTAAAAATCAAAAAAAATAAGTGCTGCGAAGGGATACGCTTTTTACCGCTGCTTCGGAGCAAAGTTTGCCGGGGGGTTCAACCGGATTGATTGGTACATATCTACGATATCTCCGGATAGGGCTTTGACTGCAATGGGTTTTGTCGGGCCCTTGAACGCAAAGATATATATCGAGCCATCGGCGTTGGTGAATATGTAGCTCCCCTTAACATCGCCGTACTGGAAATCCAGCTCGTAAGAATCGTACCCGGAGATCTTCAGTGCGTAACTATGGGCCTCCATCTGGGTGCCGTAGGTCTTCCCGATGGCGAGGGTTGCCTGGTTGAAATACTTGTCAAAATCATCTTTAACATTCTGGTCTACGTCGATGCTTAAGGAATTGTAGGACAACATGTCGCCCGGAATCTCATTGGGGGAATAGAAGTTTGCGATATTTACCGTGTTTCTTCCATAGTCCCGGACATCTGAAGTGAGTACGTCTTGTCTCTCCCAGTCATTCGGGTACGTGATAGTGACACCGTAAGGCAGGCTCGCGATGTTTGTTAACGAAACAGCCGTCGTCTGGATGGGTGCCTTTAAACCCTGGGTGGTAGTCGGCGCTGCAGTGACCGCAGTGCTCTGGGTGGAGGGCTGGGTACATCCCGAGAAAAGGATAGCCAGTGCAAGCAGAAGTATAACTCCTGCATACCATAGTGGAGAAATGTGTTGAGTTTTCATAACGGTGCGCTAATTGGGTATTGACCTGATAAGAGTTATCTCTCAAATCAAAAAATGGAAAATAGTATGCAACCGGTGGGGTACCGACTCCCTCCTCAGATCATCTCATGAAAGCAAAAATGATGTATAAAAGATGCATTTTTTTAAGTGAATCATCTTGTGGATGTAATGTGGCACCGGTGAGAGAGGTTTTTGCTTTTCAATGATATCCTTATCTGGCCGGAATCGAATTCATGGAATATGTCTACCAATGACCGAGCTAATGTAAAGAATTCAAACAACCCGGCATCCAAGGCGGCTGCCGATAACCATTCTGACCAGAAAAATCCTACCCATACTCCTAGCAAAACTCCCCGAGGAAAAAAGTAACTTCTTTTTGTTTTGTTGAAACGCTCCAAAGTACCGGTCATCAACCAGTGAGATGGTTGATCCCGGTTTCCCGCCGTTTCTCACAAGTCCTGTCCTTTTCTGCATTGTTTTTCCTTTGGGATTTGAACACAAACCTCAAGCCGGTAATTTATTTATGAAGAAAACTGATGTCAATGAAGAGGAACTAAGTGAATAGTATGACCGAAGAAAAAGGGCACTTTGAAAAAGGACGCTGGGTAGTTGAGAGCAAACCTCCGGCCACCAAACTTGATGAAAACGTCATTGATAAGAGGTTTACCGAGGCGACACAGGCCGTCATATCATCGGTTAATGACGTGATGAAAGTCACCCATGACCTCGTAACCACAAAAGAGGGAAAACAGTACATTGAAAAAACCATAAATGATACGCAAATGCAGATCCAGAAATCCTTTGATGGGATTATCAAAAGTGTAAAGGCCGAACTGGATAAAAACCTGAAAAATATAAAATAATTTTTGACGCTGTAAAAATCCAACATTCTCTTTTAGGAAGTAGCTGACTCCATAAAACCTATCATCCATCAGCAATAAGAAAATACAATTATGCGAGATACCGGTTGCCCGCCATTTTTTGATGTGCTGTCTTACCTTATCTGCATCGTTCTTTCCTTTGCCATGATCGGGTATCTCCTGCTCTGGCTCTCGTTAGCAGGACCGCAGACCATCCCGTTAAATATTCTTGTATTTTCCCTCGCGTTTGGGGTAATGATTGTCTATTGTTTTGCGAGACTGGGGCGGGGATTGTTTCCGGAAAGGTGGCCTAAAGAGAGAGGGCCGGTGCTGCTGAGGGAGATTGTGGAGATTGATGGAGTTGTGGATTGAATGGAGAGCCTTGCCTGAAAATCTTTTTTATACGGGCGGGGCGGCTGCATCCCGGCGTGTGATGACGGGCTGGCAGTGCAAGAGATTGTCAGCGTGAGGGGAAAGGAGATTCTTAAAAAATATCCATGCTCCTCACTCCTCCGCCAGACTCCGCTGTAACATTGCCCGTAACTGTCGTGCCCGGAACCTCACGTGGGGATCGGCCCTTACGAGAGCCGGGTCGATTACATCCGTGACCCTCCCGGTGATCTTATCACCGGCACCAACCCGGGCAGTCACAATAACGCGATACCAGCACCGGTTTTTCAGGCCGTCCTTTTTTACTTCCCGGTAAAACCGCCCGAGACTTTGCGGGTTGGGAAAATTCGTCACTGTCGCCCGGCACATCTCCTCGATTGCCTGGTTGTATTCCGCTACCCCTTCTGGAATTTCCCGGTCATGGACAACCGGCTCGCAGATAAATTCCACTCCCGGTCTCCCGCCTTCCTCCACGATCAGGGCATGGAGCTCGATGCCTCCCACAAGGTATTCATCGCCTTCCTTAAGGCATACTTCCTGCTCTTCAGCCGGTTCAGGTTCGGTCATGGTCGTATTCTCAGGTTGGATATACTGTGTTGTATGCATTCCCATTTGCTCCGGTGATTTTTAATATACTCCGAACGTGCCGTTGAGTTCCTTAACGGGCTTGCCGACGAATGTCTGCCAGGGTTTGCTCTCATACGATGAACAGGATTGACTGGTGTGGGGGCAGCAGACTGACCGTGCATTACGGTCCGCCCGGCCGCAATGGAGACTCCCCCGTTGTTCTGCCCGGCAGATTCTCGGGAAGAGGGCACGGAAGGAATGCATACTTGTCCTAATGAGTGCCTGTGCGTTTTTCCTGCACAACAATCAGCAGAACATTCCGTATTGATTCAAATTTTGCAACATCCCGCCAGAAGGATATACTCTCACACGCTTATGAGAGGTAATCATGGAACCGGTTTGGAAAAGAATCTCTTACGGTTTTTTTAATCATATCATTCACAGGAGTTTTTAAAAAATGACAGACAAACTAAAAACCCGAGCCCGTATTGCCCGCGGTGACGGCAGCGTAGTGGTCCATATCATATCAGATGATGCAACAAAAAGTGGAAAAAAGCCCGTTTCGGGTGAATCTCCTGTGGATCCCCACGACCGGGAGAGTGAGGTAACAAAGATGATAACCAACGAGAAACTTGTCTGTCCCCAGTGCGGAAAACTCACCGTTCATGCAGAATTCCCTGATCATTATGAAGCCTGGATTAAGTGTTCTTCATGCGGTTTTTTCATGGGTATGAGTAATGAGGAATGGCACACTATGGAGAACAGCCCCAATCTCAATCAGAAGATCAAAAAAATGGCACTAAAAAGAGAGCTCGTGAAAGTTTGAACCTGGACTATTGCCGGGTTTTTTTAATTGATTCTGACTTCATCCCTCTCTTTTTCTTTCTCATTTCCGTATAAACCGTGAGAAGAGAGACAGGATCTTTTTCAGGTTTCTTTTCCCAGGACTTCTGCAGTCGTCTTAAAATGCATCTTTGCCAGAAGCGGTAACGCGGGGTGTCCGTTTTTTGCTACGAATTGTTTTCCGGCCTTAATGACCGCTGCCGATGCCCCGAGGGGAAAGGTCATTGCATATTTTTTTGAAAGTGCTGCAATCTTTTCCACGAAACGGGCCCGGGCCAGGATCGATGCCGCAGCAACGGCGATGTTCTGCTCCGCTTTATGCATCTGGACTAATTCGATGGTCCTGCCCTTTGCCTGGAGTTTTCCGAGAATGAACCGTTTGTCGGCGAACTGGTCGGCGATCGCAAGTTTACAGTCAACGTTCTTTAACAATTCTTCGATTGCTTTGGCATGCCCCCATGCAAGCAGGGAATTGAGGTTCTTTCCTTCCGTTCTCATCTGTTCGTAGAGCTTGTTGTATTTCTCCGGCGAAATATCAATGATCTCAAACTTCCCGGCGCAGAGTTCTTTGATTTTTTCTGCGAGTTCTTTGATCTCCCGGTCACTGCAGGTTTTACTGTCCCGGACGCCGATCGATCGCAATGCGTCCGCTGTCGTTTCATCGATACAGACCGCGGCGCACACGAGCGGGCCGAAATAATCCCCTTTTCCCGATTCATCCGTACCGATAACCGGATACCCCACATCGTAGGCAGTACCGGGCTTCCGGGAGGTTATTTCGGGGATACCGGTTGATGGGGGTTTCGTATCCAGCAATTGCCGGACGCTTTTCAAAAGTTCCGGGTCTTTTATGGGGGAAAAATCGAGGGTGAATGTCCCGTTCTTTTTCTGGTAAATCCGGATGAGCCCGCTTTTGTCATCACGGGATATGGTGAACTGCAGGCCAAAAGCAATGTCGCTGAACGCCTCTATGGTGAAATGATTCGCACGCAGGATGCCCTGTATCGACTGGTAGTATTCTTTCAGCTTTTCATTGGTCACGGGTGAGCATCCCTTTTTTTTGCTGGAGTACGGATTTTTTTTGTATTGGTAAGAGTGAACGGTTAGCCAAATCATAAATCCTCTTTTAGAGACCATATAGGGTATGCCTGGTACGCGAAACTATCACAAAATTGTTTCCGGGATTTTTTTACTCCTGGGGGGAATTGTCATGGTGTATCTGAATAACGATTGGGGGAACGACTGGATTCTTCTGGCGAGTGGCGGTTGCATTTTTGCGGGAATATTTGTGATAATCAGTGCGTAGTGGCGGGAGTCATGACCGGGCTCCGGGCTCACAACCGGGGCTTTTCCCGAGGAATCTATAAAATCCCGGCGTAGGATCTCCTCCGCTCCCTAGGTTTCCGGGCCCTTATCCCCAGATTCCCCGGCGCCCCGCTCCCTTTCCGTAAAAATACCGCTTTAACAGCGTTTAAATTCCTGCACAGGGGGCTGTATTGCACAAATGATATGAAGATAGATGTTAAGGTTTATCCGGCATCAGGCCATTATAAAAAATAATGGCAAGTAACAAACGTTGGGGAAAACCGTTTGTAGATAACCAAGATTGGTCGAAATATGACGAATATTTAGTTCAACGCGGAAAATTTATCTGTCGTTGGTTTTTATTGCGGGTTGGGATACTTAATTATCCCGGATGAATTCCCACAAATGAGGGAGACGCTATTTTTATCTGTTCCTGTTCAACCAATAGATCGCAACGATCTATGTCCTGTTTTCGATGCTATATCGCCAGAGGGAAGGTTTTTTTTAAAAATCATCACCTTTTGTTCACCAGGATCTCGCCGCTGATTACACGACATTGTTTTGTCGAATCCGGATGTTTAAATTGCCGTTATCTGATGCGATCAAACAAACTGAAGGGGATGTTGTTGTCGCGATAGAAAGCACCGCAATAAAGGTAACAAACAGAGGAGGAATTATTTTGAACACTCGCAGACACAAAAAAAATTTAAAGATCCAGTTCCCTCCCAAAAATCTTCAACTTTATTGAGCCGGTGATTTTTCCAGAGATCCCTTGCGTTTTCGAACTATTCATACATTATATTGGCCGGATAAGACACACCTAGGTCATGTACCTGATCGGAAAAAAGTGGGAGCATAAATTCCGAAAGTGCCCGTATTTTCCGGAAGAAAATGGGTTTTTATGAATGGAATAAAAAAACTACTTCATTGATTCACGGATCGCTTCTTTTACCTTCTCATCCTTTTCAACTTCAAGCGCAGTGGCAAGCGCGGCATGCACTTTCTTACCACCGATTGCACCGAGCGCATGAGCTACCATCATCCGGACATAATTATTCTCATCTTTAAGCAGGATGATCATCGGATCGATCGTATCGGAGTCCCCGAATCCGCTCAGACTTTTTGCTGCCATATACCGGACGTGTTCACGTTTATCCTTGAGTCCCTGGATCAGCGGCTGGACGGCTTTTTCATCAGCTATCTTTCCCAGCGCCTCTGCAGCACGATAGCGGGTCTCCCATTTGGGCTCTTTCATAGCTTCAGAGAGCGGTTCAACTGCAGCTTTTCCCAGCGTGGAGAGAGCAAGCATTGCCTGCTCACGTACGGATTTATCAAAATCACCAAGTGCACGGATCAGGGGTTCGATTGCACGAGGATTCTTTGCCTTTCCCAGAAGGTACGCAGCATATTGACGGATATTTGGATCAGTACTGTCAAGAAGGGATTTTATCAACCCTTCGAGATTCATTTTCTCGAGTTCCTCTGCTCCTTCAGGTTTGTCGGGTATATTTTGTGCTTCCATGATCACTCATTGAGATATCTCCCGTTTTGTTATTTAATTGCGATCCATCACTACAATGTTTAATTTCTACAGAATCGGGACTAAACAGAGTACCGGGTTTGATCTCTTGCCTAAGACATTCTGTTTTTTTAAAATGAACTACAAGACAGGACGGTGATGAGAATATTTTTTTTATAAGGGCCTTGAACAGGAGTTTATCGCACATGCACTCGCAGAGATCTTCTATGATGAGTGAATAACTTTTCACATCGCCACTTTCGTGATTACGTTAAATCCCGCTATTGAATACATTATTTAACTGCTAAAAAAATCGAAGTTAACACATTACATTTATAATTCACGCAACTATTTCATGGTATGAACTACAAAGTCATCGCACTCCTTGTGGTATGTATTGCCATAGTTGCAGCAACCGGCTGCATGGGTCTTTCTTCCGGGAGCTCATCTTCATCAAAAGACACCTCTACGTATAATAACGGTGTCCGGTACCAGTCAGAGTCAAAAATCGGTTATGCGGGCAGTCCTGCCGCGGTGCCAGTGCCAACAATGGCCCCATTACAATCCGGTTCGGGAACATCCGTTATTGACACAAAGATCATAAAAACCGCGTCCCTCACCCTTGAAGTAAAGGACATCCCGGGCGTCGTCGAAACCTTAAAAAGTATCGCTGCCCAGAAAGGCGGGTATCTCTCCTCAACCAATGTCCAGAAGGGCTACAATGACCGGCTCACGGGTTCTGTTGTCATCCGTATACCCCAGGCAGAGTTTGAAAATACCCTTGTCGGGGTAAAAGCGATAGGTACGGTCAAATCCATCTCAACGCAGGGACAGGATGTAACCGAGGAATATGTGGATCTTCAGGCACAGATAACCTCGTACCAGAACCAGTTAGCCCAGTACAATGCAATAATGAAACAGAGCACCAGGATCGAAGACATCATCAAGGTGCAGGAACAGATTGACCGCGTCCAGACTGAATTAAACCGGCTCGAAGGACGGCTCAAATATCTCAACAGCCGGATAGATCTCTCGACAATAACAGTCAGCCTGCAGGAGCCGGAACCCGTCGGCGGCGAGACCGGACACAACTTCGTCTCCACCATTAATGAAGGGATTGCAGGGTTCTTTGGCATGATCGATGCAATCATTATCATTTTCCTGGCATTGCTCCCGCTCATTATTATAGGTGGCATCGGGTACGGCATTTACCGCTGGAAAAAAGGAAATAAACCGGCCGCTGTCCCGCCAGAACTGACAGAAAAGAAATAATTTTTTTTATTTGTTCTTCTGTTCCAGAAGGAAACGAATCTTTTTTAGCTCATCGAGCATCAGCAGGTTTGTACTCATAGAACCAGTTGAAGACTGAACCGGAACGGGAGCGTTTGTACCAGTACCATCGTTGTGGATACCGGAACCTGACTGCCGAACAAGAGTGCGGACCAGCTCTCGAAGTTCCTCTGCATGCTCGATAGCCTCGATCCGTATCTCGGGTACTGCCTGACCTGAATAGCCGGCAGTCTGGATGGAGAGCGTGGATATATTGAGCCATCGCATGACGGGGCCCTGCTTGAGATCCAGGTTTGTGATCCGGTTATACGGTACAATGCCGGTTGTACGGAACCAGACCCCGCGCTTCCACCGCATCTCATCCTCATGAAGCTCATACCACATGCTTTGGTAATACAACTTCACCCAATATGCAAAGATCACGAACACTACGATAATACAAAACAAGAGAACGGCTGTGATCAATGCATCAGGCATTGATAAGAGAACCGGAATTACCGTGCACGCAAGGATAAGTATCACAAAAAGGGCGAAATCGATAATAAACCAGTTGACCAGTGCCGGTGCGGGTTTGAACGGAGTACTCAGGGGAAAATGGTTTTCTTTAGTCATACGTAACCTTACGTTTATGTCTTTTCTGAAGTGAAAAAATGTATCGGAAAAAATTATGATGCGGATGTAGTTGTATTCGTTGCCGGTGTGGTTGTCGTTACGGTTGTAGCATTGGTTCCAGATGGTGACGTCGTCTTAGCAGTAGTGACATTTGTTTGTGGATTTGTTGTTGTCACCGTTCCGGTTACTGTTTTAGGGGCCTGTGCCACGCCGGTTGTTGCATCGGCGGATACCGTCACTTTACCAAACCCTTCAGTTGTTTTACCGGTCGTCAGCAGACCGCCATTCTTGTAGATCTCAACAATGAGTTCGTGTCGGGTAGAGCTGTCCAGCTTTTCAGCGGTCACCTGAACAGGACCAGTCGCATTCTCGATCTCAAAATACCGGTCACCGGAATTTGTAACGGTCAGTAACGTCGAAGGCATACCATATGTTCCCTTCCAGCCCCCAAGATAACTGATATACGCATAAACCCCGGTTGCAGGAACCACAGTTGACGTCGTTGTTTCACGGATCACAATTGTGCCGGCAGGTAATGGAGTGGATGAGGCTGTTGTTCCCGTACTTGAAGATGGAGTTGAAGACGGGGTTGAAGAAGGAACTAAAGAGCCCGGCTGGGAAGAACTACCACTGGAAATCATCGGGTAAACGAATACCACACCAACCACCGCTATTACGATAAGAAGGATAATCACTCCAATCGCCATGAACACCTTTTTACCGGGCATACGAATTACCCGACGCGGTTTTTTTGGTGAGGGTGATGCGGCTGTAGGCATCGATGCCGGGTTGAGGGGGGTTTGCGTGAGTTCTTTTGGGGAGAACAACCGCGGTATCAGGCGCTTTTTTGCAGGTTTTGGCTTAGGCGCTGTTACCGCGGGTGCGGGCTCTGGGACTGCAACGGGTTCCGGGGGATTATCGTATAGCGGAGAGGGAGCACGTTGTGTGGTTCTCTGCACCGGAGGTTCAGGTATTGCAACGGGTTCCGGGGGATTGTCGTACACCGGGGAACGGGCGGGTTGTGGGGGTTTCTGCACGACTGGAGGTTCAGGTGTGCCGGGTCTCATTGGATCGGCAGGCACCTTAACCGATGAGCGTTC
>JBAZQT010000012.1:0-51843 GCA_041645055.1 Methanoregula sp.
GTTGCAGTATCCACCAGTGAAAGTGCCAGCTCTCCTATATCTGTCCCGATCAGGTTGAATGGTTTTACCGTGATCCCACGGGCGATCAAGGCATTGGTCAGATGCTCTACCATCTTCTCTGTGCTGCCATGCATCGAGATGTACGGGATCACGACTTCGTTTTTCACGGTATCTGATGTCCAGTCTGAATAAGCATCAATAATGAACTGCGGGTGTTTGTGAATCGGTCCGTGACTGGGTGCGATCATCTTGAGCGGGAGTGTCTTCACCTGTTCAAGATGGCCTTTGATGCTGGTCTTAAAAGGCATCATTATCTCGGCATAATACTTTTTTGCGGACCGCAAGCACACGGATTCATCGGTCACATACAGGTCAGAAGAGGCCATGTGGAATCCGAAGAGATCGCAGGAGAAAAGAATCTGCTCTTCCTTTAAGTAGGTTACCTGCGTCTCAGGCCAATGAGTCCACGGGGTGAGATGGAATTCAAGGGTACGATCGCCCAGCGACAGGGTTTCTTTGTCCTTAATGATCTGGAACCGGTTTTCCGGGATCTGGAGTAATGCAATAAGAAATTCTCTACATTTCTCATTGGTCACTACTGTAGCATCAGGATAGAATTCAAGGATCATCGGCAGTGAACCCGAATGATCTTGTTCCGCATGGTTGACGACAACGTAATCGATCCTTTCTACGCCAAGTTTGAGCAGGTTGGATACCAGCTCAAACTCCTTTGAAGGATCAACTGTATCGATAAGAGCGGTCTTCTCACTTCCCTTAATCAAGTAGGCATTGTAGCTCGTACCATCAGGAAGTGGGATAAGGGCATCGAAGAGACGCCGGTCAAAATCAAGTGCCCCGACCCAGAAAATTCCCCGGGTAATTTCACGTGAGACCATAGCGATCAGGTACAACTCCGGTTAAATAATTTCTTTGCTGCCCCGCAGACAGGACAAGTCCAGTCATCTGCAAGAGCCGCAAATTCCCTGCCCGGGGGGATATTCTGCAGCGTTTCTCCCATTTCTGGGTTGTATTCATGCCCACAGATGGCACACTGGTATTTTTCTGTCAAAAATTAAAACCTCCGAGAGTTTTTAGTTGTTACGTTAATAGTGTGGAGATTTGAAATAATCATTTCGATGGTACTAAAAACATTACCCATTTCATACCTCAGAGCGGTGTATGTGAGGGATGCTGTCAGTGAGATGGTACCGTTCAACAAAGAACATAAATGAACGGTTTTTTAAAACGGCGGTTTCAAGTGAGAATGATTTGAGGATCTCAAACATGAAATCGATCCGTGAGTCAAAGCGCCGTGGCATGAGCTGGTTGAATTCTTCTTTGAACATTTCATCGGTTGCCAGACGTTCTTCAACCCCGAGATCCCGGGCAGAAACAGCAGACAACCCGGCATAATACCAGCTCTCGATCTCTTTGATCACAATGACGATGCAGTGGCCGGATATATTGTTGAAATGAAAGTACAGGATCTGCTTTTTATCCCTGACCGAGCGTTCGGAATCAATATCGGCAACAAAGATATAATCATTGTTCATCTGCCGGACACTTTTTAAAAAATTGTTCACCTTCACCCGCTTGATACACGCATAGGGAATGATCTCAATGGATTCATACCGGGAAACGAACAGGGGTTTTATGATACGGCCAAAGAACCTGACATCATCTTCCCCTTCGACCAGAATAAACAGCCGTTTTTTCATGCTCACAATCCCAGCAGGTTCTGGACATACAGCTCTTCAATCCCAATCTCGTTTTCAAGAAATGTCCTGACCTCTTCTTTGTCTGCCGGGTGCGAGATGACGGAGAACCCCTCACTGTCTCGCGAAATGAGCAGGATATCTTCGATACTGGCATGCTTGACCACGTCTGTGCTGTGGGTAGTGATCATCAGCTGCTTTCTTTCTGATGACTCCTTCATCATTGCCATGACACGAGCGATCAAGAACGGGTGGATATGGCTTACCGGCTCTTCAATGACAACGAACGGTTTGTCCTCGAAATAGAGGGCGATTATCAGGGCAAAGATGGTAATAGTCCCATCTGACAGCGAAGAGGCAGGAAGATCATGACTCTTGGCATACCGTTCCCGGAGCGTGAGGATAAGGGAGACATCCATGAATTTCTGCACGGAAAAATCTTCTACAAAAGGCAACGTGTCATGGAGCAGATTTGAGAATTTTCGTTTCTTTTCGGGATCTTCGATTATGGTTTTTACTACAACAGCAAGATTGCTGGCATCCTCTTCAAGATCCCGCTTTCCGGTAATTAAGGCTCCTCGTTTCGGGAGTTTTGGATCGATATCATACACTGCTATCCGGTCAAAGAATTTCTCTACGTGCGGAAGCGGATAGGCATACGAGCTCTCCAGGAGAAGAGCATTGTTCTTGAGATGTACCCCCCGGTAAAAAACCGGGATGATATCATTTTCAGACAGGGGGCATCCTTCAGGGATATGAACGGAAAACTTCACGTTGCCTTCTTCATTAGTTACCTGTATCTCCCCGTGTCCCATGGTTATTTTTTCCGTGATATTCGTTCCCTCTCGTTCGCACGAGAAGACCTCGCACCCGATTACAAGACGGTCATGGGTAATTGCAAATCCATCCCCGTCAGCATCGAACTTTATTGCAAACTCGTAGGAAGATTCACACGATTGGATCCCCAGAAGTGCATTATGACCTGTCTTATGATCGATAATATCCTGTTTCTGGTCAGGGATATAGGAAACCCGCATGACCAGATCCCGTTTTTTTCCGATTTTCGCATTACGGATATTCTCTGACCCCCCCTGCATGGCGATTGCATTTGCCAGTCCATGGCGTGCAATATCCCGCAGGAATTTAAAAATACTGATGAAATTGGATTTCCCCGCCGCATTCGATCCAATTACCACATTGAAATGGGACAGATCAATATCGACTTCTGAAAAACTCTTGAAATTTTCCACATGGACCTGTTGTATGGGCATGAATACTCCGTTCATGTTCTCGTCACCCTGCAACAAAAAGAAGGTATTGGTTCTGATATTGGACCGGATATAGCTAGATTTGGTGTCCCGTTTCCCGGATGTTCTCCTGTTATGGGTTCAGCACCAGGATTACATAGAGTTTCTTGAGTTAAAAAACCAAAAAATACGAAAAATGAAGATTTGAGATCAGGTACTGGTTGAATTGGTAACCGTGAATTTCCCGGTCAAGGTACCTGTCTGTTGATCTGCGATATTCACAACTTTCACGTCCCAAAGACCTATTTTACCTCCGTTGGACATCCCAAGATCAAGAACACAAGAGATCTTTTTGGTATCAAGAGATGCCGGATTGATACAGGGAAGTTCGGAAGCTCCCTGAACGAAGGTCACTTTCACTGCCTCCTTGAAATTCTCACCACTGATGACAACTGCAAGCTGGGTGGCATTCAGTGCAGCCGAATAATGGTTAAGTCCTGTAATAATTGGAGGTGCCTGACCTATTGAAAATGCACCCGTTTTAGTATCTGATTGTCCACCAGGATTGGTAACCATGACATTCCAGCTTCCCTCATCGGCACCACTGAGGCTAAAGGTACAGCCAATTGAAGTCGAAGAAGATACGGATACGCCAGTTGCCGGAATGGACGGGTACCCGGCCCGCATCAACTTCGCTGTTGCACCGTTCTCGAAATTAGTACCAGTGATTGTTACCCCCACAATTGCATCTTTCGCACCGCTCGCAGGAGATATGCCGGTTACTGTTGGAGCGCTACCGGAAAGGGTTGTCGGTACGGTCGTAGGAATGGTTGTCGTTACAATCTGTATAGACGAGATGGTCACATGAGCGATTTTCACCGGATAGACTTTTTCGACCAGGGTTCTTTCAACTTTTTCTGTCTTATTATCACTGAAGTGTCCCCATGATCCGTCAGTATTTTTGTGAATCCAAGCACGGGTGTACATCCCACTCGTCGCATCGTACTTGGTGATGACATATAACGTTTGGTCCGTTGATGATACGGATTTGGCAATAATATCTCCGACAGCAAACTTAGCTTCTGGCAATGCTGTTGTAGGCACTGGTGTAGTTGATCCAGCAGATGACTGATCGGAGCACCCGGCAATCAGTACCGCAAAAACAAGAAGTGCACAAATTAAAAGTCCGTTCCTGACTTTGTTCTCCATACCGGTAACTTTCGGGGGCCATGCGTATAAGATTTTTTATCCATCAGTCCGGCAGAATCGTGGGTGATTATGCTGGCAATATAACTGTCCTAAAATTACGAATAAAATACTGATGTATGCCGATGAGCGTGATGATACCAAGGAATGCGCAGCAATAGACTACGGGCATTGCTGCCTGTATACTTTGTACGTTAATACGGTCTGCCATAACAAATGACAGCCCTAATGCTACAAAGATACTAGTGGCATAGATATCCCTGACAGCGAAGAAAAACAGCGATGCTACAAGGCCAAGTACCAGAAACCCCGCCAGCGCAGACTGTGGGTGGACAGGTGGGCTGTGTACAAAAGAGGTGATACAGAATAACCATGCAGTTATCAGGGTGCCTGCAGCAATTGAGAGCAATGTCCCCCCAGTCCGCACAAATGCCTGGACATGTGTCCCCAGTAGCACCCAGCAGACCATCACCGATGCGATTGCTGTTGGAAGCAGGAGCAGGAAAGCGTAGCCGAATGTGGATTCTTCCTTCCCATATGGTGAGAAGAGCACCACAGCCACGTACCCAAAAACAGTTGTCAGTGCGCATGCGTAAAATGTCCGACGAACCGGCTTAAATCCAATCTGAAACATATTTACTGCACCGGTAACGAATGCTTCTCGTATACAGTAAACCGGTATTATCATTCCCGTGATGATGCACGAAAAAACGGTGTAAACAATGATACCTTTTACATCCGCATTCAGGAACAACCGGACATCTCCTTCAAACAGGCCTGTCACGATTATCCAGATCACATAGATGGCGAAGGGAATTACCAGCAGGCGAAACAGGCCTGACCGTGATGCAGGATTCTCTGATGGCCTGATTATTATGGATACTGGTGATTGTTCCTCGTTCATTTGTTCTATTACCCCTTGATGATTGAATTAATATTCAGGTGTATATTCTGGTTTTTTCACATGATCCAGTTCCAGGTTGTTTCGCATAAGTATCCCTTTCAACCCCGTTACATTCTGGTGCTGAGCAACTCCTGTATGACACGCTCACGTTCTTCTTTTCCTACGGGAACAGGGTTCATCCGCTCGTCAAATGTGGGAGACCTGCGTGTAAAAAACGTGCCAAGCGCAATCCGCGCTTCACTGTTGTAATCCCATTCCCTTGAGAGAGCACATGCAGTTTCAAAATCCCTGCTTTCAGTTGCCGGTAACTCGTATGTATGGGAATCGTAGTAATCAGAGGCGGGAAAGAACGTGGCACAAATCTGGAGCACATCAATGAAAGCAAACCCTTTGTGGGCAATACCTGCCCGGATCAGCTCCTTTAACAGGTCCATCTTCCGGGTGTATCCCCGCGCGATGAACCCGGCTCCACTCGCGAGCATGAGTTCGATCGGATTGAGGGGATATTCCGCGGTCCCTGAAGGAGTTGACTTTCCTTTGAAGCCCAGAGGTGAAGTTGGTGTGTACTGCCCGGTGGTGAGTCCATAGACACGGTTATTGTGCACTATCACGGTTATATCGATATTGCGCTTTGCGGCAAAGATCAGGTGGTCAAGTCCTTCAGCATATGCATCTCCGTCTCCAACGCAGCAAATCACGGTTAGTGCAGGATTGGCAAGTTTTATTCCCGTAGCTGTCGGAATTGTCCTCCCATGAAGCGAGTAGAAACTGTTGATATTAAGATAATCGGCGATCTTTGCATGGCAACCAATACCCGACACAAGGACCACATCATCAAGGGATTTTCCTTCCTTTTCCCGGTCTGATAACAGATTTTTTAACGTGTGCTGGATGGCAAAATTCCCGCAGCCCGGGCACCATGTATTCTGGGTATCGGTAATCAGGGAGCGTGTCATCAGATTCCCACCTCCTTGACCCGGGAGACAAGATCATCAACGGTAAACGGTCTGCCATCGTACCGCAGGATCTTCTCTTGGGTAATGATTCCATGCCGCTCCGCAAGCGCAGCAAGCTGGGCGGTGGCATTCTCCTCAACCGCTATCAACCGTGTTACCCCCATGAGCGCTTTTTGGACCTGAACGACCGGAAACGGAGCAAGCATTACGGGGCGTACGACCCGGAGTCCGAGTTTGATTGCTGCCTCTTCGCATACGCCTTTTGTGGATCCCCAACAGAGCAGAGCGGTGGTAGCATCAGGTTTTCCCGTTTGGATCACACACGGATAGCCCTGCATGATATCGATTAAGGTTTCCCATTTTTTCAACCGCTTTTCTGTCATCGAATTTGAGATACCGGCATCTTCCGTTGTGATTCCCGTTTCGTCATGCAGGTAACTGTTAACCTTCACCACGGCGTCTTTTATACCGGGAAATGCCAGGGGAGAGATACCTGATTCTGCTTTCTCATAGCGGCGATAGGGGATCTTGCCATCCCATAAGGATGCCCCTTCACCGGAACTATTCCGGGCTGAATCTGGATCGAGGCTGTAGATTCCTTCCGAGAGCGTCTTGTCGGCAAGAATGAATGCCGGGCACTGGCATTTCCATGCGATGTCCATTGCGATTTCCGACCAGTACAGGGCTTCCTGTGCATCCCCTGGAGCAACGATCATACGGGGGAACTCTCCCTGCCCGGCGTGTAGGACAAACTGGAGATCGGATTGCCCGGTATAGGTAGGGAGTCCGGTCGAGGGGCCGGTTCTCTGGGAGACTACGAGCACGAGAGGAATTTCTGCCATCCCGGCAAGCGAGAGACCTTCTGTCATAAGACAGAATCCCCCGCCGGACGTACCTACTGCAGATTTTTTTCCTGCATAGGTAAACCCGAGCGCCATCAGGATCACGGCAATCTCGTTCTCCGGATGCACAACGGTTATGCCAAACCGTTCTTTCTGCTCGGCAAGAAAATGGAGAATCCCGGACGAAGGAGTCATAGGATATGAAACATAGGCATCCATACCGCCCCGGACCAATCCCAGCCCAATCGCTTCATTTCCTGATACCAGGGACTGCGGTGTATTTTGACATTTTTTTATGGGCTGGACTGGATCGAACAGGTTGAATGCTTTTTTTGCCACAGCAAGGTTCTGATCTGCACCTTTGGGGATATGCCGGCGAAACACTGCCTCAACAACCTCCCATTCGATCCCTGCTGTTTTGGCAAATCCCCCGATGAGAGCTGAATTGCCCATAATGACAGGAGCTTTTTCTTCTGCGAGGATGGCCTTTACCGGAATGCTATACGTACTATTCTTCACCAGATCCTTGTTGGCGATGATCACGGTTTTCTGCGTGTATTTTTCTTTGTGCCGCTCAATCGTTTCCTCATTGAGTGCCAGGACAAAATCAACCTGGTTGCGACAGGCTCCTATATCCTGTTCTGAACCCCGTATAATAGCAAAGTTGTGCCCCCCCCTTATCAGGGACGGGTAATCAAAATAGAGATAGATGCGATATCCAAGATGGTTTAACAATTGTGCTACCATTGCCCCGGCACTGTTGATCCCATCCCCTGCCTTTCCCCCAATCAGAACAGAAACCTCATTCATGTCAGATCCTCTTCATGTTCTGATACTGCCAGATCTGCTAAATAATTTGGCATATGCATAGCCGTTTTTTTTCGTAATCAAGTGGCAATCAACTTCATCTGGGCCTTGATAGCTGCTGCAGGGATCTGTCTGATATGCCTGTCTAGGTGCACCGGATGCTCCCGGTAACATCGGTGATATGAAGACATTTGAATCTCTTACAAATATTAAAAAATAAAAATAATACGTACGTGAAACGGGAAGGAGAGAATGCGATTGATACATTCACATAAAAGAAAGAAACACCGCAGAAATCTGGGTTATTTGCATCATTTTGTAATTAACTGTTCAAGGATATTTTTCAGATCATTGATCTTGTAGGGTTTTGTGAGTTTGCCGGAAAAGCCATAGTTGGCAAAATCCAGTACAACAGGATCATTTGAAAATCCCGTTGATACCACCGCTTTTATCCCAGGATCAAACGCTTTTAAGTGTGCGATTGTCTCTTTTCCCCCCATCCCCTCAGGAACGGAAAGATCAAAAATGACCACATCAAAGGGGACACCGGCAGCTTTTTCCTTTTTATAAAGTTCGATTGCTGCTGCACCTTCACGGGCAAACATAACATCATAGCCAAGGAACTTAAGCACTTCTAACGTGACATCAAGGATGATCTGTTCATCATCCATCAGAAGCACTTTTCCCTTGCTGGTCATAAAAAACCTGAATTGTTATTTCATTTATTATTGTCGTATTCTTATTATACTTAGTGCCGCCGGAAGCGACCGATATTCATTTTTTTAGTGCCCTGAGTCGTGCAGCCTCTTCCTTGTCCTCAACCCGCAGGAGAAAGGTGCCATGGCAGGGTTTGGTGAAGGGAAAGATAACAAAGTCACCATCGAGTGCGATAGCGATTGGGGGCAACCCGATCACATGGGTATCAAAGACCTTAAATCCAGGCTGAACATCAAGGTATTCCTTAAACTGGTTTTTGATATAGTCGCGGGACTCCTTAAAAGTTGCATCCCGAAGAACAATTTCATAATTCATTGATTCTACGCAGCCCATGGTGTCACCTCGTCGATTGCTTTCTTTAAGGGAAGGGGATTATGCACGGCTTTAGCTGCAATAGTAGTGCAGGGAAAGTCGATCTGTTTCACCAGATCCTCATAATGCTCTCCATAGATAATGGCGTAAACCTTCGCTTTTGAGATAGCACTCATCGTCCCGGCATACGTAATCCCGGCATCGTTATGGATAAAGACAAAACAACGGTCAAAGTCACGCTTCTTCTCGGTGATCATAACAACCGCCCGGTCGAGATCCATAACTTCACCCAGGTAATGCCGGTCGGGATCTGCAACCACGAGAAGCGTGTTTGCGGCCTTGTTGCCGGCAACGGTAGGGACAATGCCCGCCTTTTTTAGCCGATTGATCAGGTACAATGCAATACTTGTCTGCACTGGCACTTGTGGACATCCGAGCACGAGGAGTGCTGTTACCGGTTGTGTTGTTGTTTCCCCTGTCATGCTTTGACCCATCCCTGCTGATTGGTACAACTTCATTATTCACTACTGGCAATAATCTTGTGCATCCCGCCATTGAAATGGGAAGGATATACTTCAGACCTCATCCTTTGTCTCGGCATGCACCCATGCAAGATAGGGAGCATACCCGGCAATGACCGGCACAACAATGATCTCCGGCACATCGTAACTGTGCAATTGCTTAATCGCAGTGATAACTTCATCTGCCATCGATTTCCTGGTTTTGAGAATAAGCAGATGTTCAGGATCCGAGCAGAATTCTCCCTTCCACCGGTAGTAAGAATGCACAGGAGTGACATTGACACAGGCAACAAGCCTGCGCTCTACGAGAGCACGGGCCATTGTTTCTGATTCTAATGCAGGTATCGTGCAGAAAATTATAACAATATCATGTTCAGTGTCCATATTTTCCCTCATTAAAATGTTGGCTGATCAAGTATGTCCCATTTCATAAAACTATCCCGGACAAACAGCCATCCCGGCAGGAAGAGCAGCACTGATACCAGTGCATAATTCGGGTTGACAAACGTGAGTGCGATGAGCACGATCAACGCAATGCCTAACACAAAGAGATAGATGACGAGAACCTTTGCATCATAGACCAGTACGCTTGGAGAGAGTCCGGTGAGCCAGACCGTTACTGCTAGCGAGAAGAATGATACAGATAGGCAGAGCACGAGTGCAGGAACAAGGTATACAACTCCATTCGAGAGCAGGCTGACGACAATGATCAGGGCAACCGGAATTAGCTGGAGCACGGTAAAACTACACATTTTGCTGGTCAGGAGTGCCCGGACACTGACCGGCAGGCAGGTGTACGATGTAAACGAATCAAATGCTGTAATCCAGGTATACATTGTCGAGGCAATGACCCCGGTCAAGATTGCAAACAGTAGTAAGACACCCCCCGGAGGGAGCAATTTGGTGAGCACGGATAGCAGGAACCAGAGGAGCCCGAGCGGTATGAGAAACGAGAAGATTGTCTGGCCGATGAAACTGCCACTCCTGCTAAGATCAATGAGATCCTTTGCTGCAAGAGGAGGATAGGGAAAAAATGACAATCGTTGTGCAAGCGGGGCCAGCGCGTTGCTGTAGCGCTTTGTGGTATCTGCGTATTCCGATGTGAAGAGGAGGACAGCGACTGCCGACAGGATCAGGATCATTGCACAGGTTAACGTGAGTGTAAACCCTGAGAAGGAATAAAACAGCATGAGCGGAGGGAAGAACCGGGCAATATTGATGCCGGCATACAGGTACAGCACCGCACCGGAAATGAGGATGAGAGCCAGCATAACGCCGAGGGCGGGTTTTGAACGGGCGTAAACCGTAGAGAGGAAGAATACTACGGAAAGCCCGGTGAGAAATGTAAGCGTGAGGGTGAGGAGCAGAAGTGCGGGCAAAGCTAACGGGATACTAATAAATGGCGAGGCAATGGCAAACCCCCCGACAAACGGCAACACCCAGAGGAAGAAGTAGTAAACTGTGTCCTTTACAACAAACGTGCAGAAGATCTCCTGAACGGAAATCGGCAGGCTTTTTGCAGAATATGCAAGCAGGCTCGCCTGACCGAAGCGCCGGTTCATGGCCTCCTGGCCGATCAAGCCAAATGCACCAACCATGATGCCGAGCAGGAGGAAAAGGGCATGGATAATTATCGACAGATCCCCCCCGGGAATCACTGTTCGGAACAAGGGTAAGAGAAATGAACCCATGAACGCGATACCGAAGATCATCACCGGAAAGAGGGCAAAACTCAGACTCCCGAAAATTGTGGAATGGATCCGCCACTCCTCTTTCATCATATTAGTGAATAGCTTAAACATGACGGTCCTTCTGCACCAGTGAAAGGAAGAAATTATCAAGGTGCTGATCTCTCGTTTTTAATTCGGCAACCCTACCGGTATGGAGTAGTTTTCCTTTGTGGAGGATAGCAAATCCCGTGCAGATCTCTTCCGCAATCTCAAGAATGTGAGTGGAGATGAAGATCGTATTACCCGCTTTGGCATATTCTGCCAGATAATCCTTGACTTTGTGCTGCATGATTGGATCAAAGTTGATCAGGGGTTCATCTATAAGGGCAAGCACCGGTTTGTGGAGAAATGCCTGGGTAAACATCAATTTTTGCCGCGTGCCCCGTGAGAGATCTTTGCAGAGTACATCGCGTTTATCGGAAAAATCCAGGAAATCAAACCACCAGTCGGCTTTCTTCTGCACATTTTCAATATGGCGCACCTCCCCAACAAAATCGAGGTATTCAGTAGCGGTAAGAAAACTCGGAGGGGTCTCCTGCTCCGGGATAATACCCACCCGTTCCCGCACACCAATAGGATCCTTTTCTATATCGAGGCCGAGTACCTTTGCTGACCCCCCCGTCGGCCGAGTCTGTCCGGTCAGCATCTTAATTATTGTTGTTTTACCGGACCCATTAGGTCCGAGCAGACCAAAGAGTTCTCCTTTTCTCACGGTTAATGAAACCGCGTCTACTGCAATTACATCACCGTATTTTTTGGATAATGCCTGTGCCTCTATAACGGGCGGACTATTTTCCATAGCGCTCTTTTTTTATTGTTGGGTATTAAGGATATGCCAGTTTTTTACGGTCTGATAAAAGGACACTGCGTTTTAGCGTTAATTACTATACATCAAACTGCCAAAATTAGGTACTTATGTACGCATCACGCATGAGCAATCTCCCGCCGTATCTTTTTGCACGGATCGACGAGATGAAAGCCGAACAACAGAAAAAAGGCGTAGATATTATTGACCTCGGTGTAGGAGATCCCGATCTCCCCACACCTCCCCATATCGTTGCATCGCTCTGTGAGGCAGCAAAGAACCCGGAGAATCATCACTACCCCTCGTACGTGGGTATGCCTGCGTACCGGAGCGCGGTTACTGACTGGTACAAGCAGCGGTTCGGCGTCACGCTCGATGCTGGTAAAGAGGTTGTTGCCCTGATGGGCTCCAAGGATGGCATCGCCCATATCGCTGAGGCTTTTGTTAATCCCGGCGATTACGTGCTTGCCCCTAGCCCTGGTTATCCGGTCTACCGGACCGGCACTCTCTTTGCCGAGGGACGGGTACACGAGATGCCGCTCACCCGGAAGAACAACTTCGTGCCCATGCTTGCGGATATCCCGAAAGCGATAGCCAAAGCGGCAAAGATCATCTACATCAATTACCCCAATAACCCGACTGCAGCAACAGCACCTGACGGGTTCTACCGCGAGGTTGTGGATTTTGCTGCCGATAACAATATCGTGGTCGTCTCGGACAATGCGTACTCCGAGATCGCCTTTGACGGGTACCGAGCGCCATCGTTTTTAGAAACAAAGGGTGCCATGGACGTAGGTATCGAGATGCACTCGCTCTCTAAAACCTACAATATGACCGGCTGGCGGATCGGCATGGCAGTCGGCAATGCAGAGATCCTTGCCGGACTCGGCCGGGTCAAGACCAACGTAGACTCCGGGGTCTTCAACGCAGTCCAGCATGCGGCAATTACCGCACTCCACGGATCACAGGACTGCGTCAAGGAAGCCTGCGCCATCTACCAGGAACGTCGCGACGTACTGATCACCGGCCTGCGGAGTCTTGGGTTCGATGTGCCCACACCAAAGGCAACCTTCTATGTCTGGGTGCCGGTCAATGACTGCATGGCCTTCTCGGCAAAACTGCTCAACGAGGCTGGTATTGTTGCAACCCCGGGCGTCGGTTTTGGTGCCAGCGGCGAAGGCTATGTACGGTTTGCCATCACCAGACCGGTCGCACGGATCAACGAAGCAATCGAACGCATGCGGAGGCTGAACCTGTGAAACTCGCTCACCATCTCACCGTGCAGAACGGACATCTGAAGATAAATGGGCAGGACTGCGTTGCCCTTGCAGAAAAATACGGAACGCCACTCTATGTCACAAGCGAGGACCGGGTTGTCGAACAATTCGAGAGCTACAAAAAAGCCTTCAGCGCCCGCTACCCCAAGGTCCAGGTACTCTTTGCAGCAAAAGCCAACGGCAACCTCGCGATCATGCGGGCTCTCGCCAAGCTCGGGGCGGGAGCAGACATCTTCTCCTCCGGGGAACTCCATCTCGCGCTCGAAGCCGGCATGGCCCCAGAAAAACTGCTCTTCAATGGCAGTTCAAAGACCCCGGCCGACCTGAAACTCGCGGTCGAGAAAGGCGTGAAAGTCTCGGTGGATTCGCTTGACGAACTTCACCAGCTCGACGCAGCAGCGCGGGCAGCGGGAAAGATGGTCAAGATCGCGTTCCGTGTCAACCCGGCGCTTGAAGTTCCCACCCATCCGAAGATTGCTACCGGGCTTGCAACGAGTAAGTTCGGCATCCCCCACAAGGAGATTCCCGCTGCGTACCGGGAAGCCCTTGCCTGTAAAAACATCCAGCCCGTGGGGATTCACTGTCATATCGGTTCACAGATTCTCGATGTGGAACCTTTTGTCCGTGCCGCCGAAGTGATGGTGCGTATCGCAAAAGAGCTCACCAACATGGGTGTGAAACTTGAGTTCATCGATCTCGGTGGCGGCCTGGGAATTCCGTATCATCATGACACGGATCCGTCACCTACTCCGGAAGACTATGCCGCAAAGGTCCTCCCGGTTTTCAAAGATGGTGTCGAAGCCTGCGGGATCACCCCGGAACTCTGGATTGAGCCCGGCCGTTCGCTCGTTGCAGATTCCACTATCCTCCTCACCCGGGTCAACTCAACAAAGTCAGCGCACAAGCGGTTTGCCAATGTGGATGCGGGATTCAACCTGCTCATACGGCCCGCAATGTATGACGCATACCACGAGGTCATCGTTGCAAACAAAGCGGATGCTCCGCTCATAACGGAATATACCGTGACTGGTCCGATCTGTGAGACTGGCGATATCCTTGCACCCGACCGGAAACTCCCGGAACTGGCAGCCGGTGACATCATTGCAGTGCTCGATGCCGGTGCCTATGGATTTGCGATGTCATCGCAGTACAACAGTCGCCCGCGTTGCCCCGAAGTACTGATCAAGGGAACGCAGGCAGGACTCATGCGCAGGGGCGAAACGGTAGCAGATATCACAACCTCCATGGAACGACCTGCCTGGCAGCGGTAGGCGGAGTTCTCTGTGGTCCTCTTTCATTACGCGCTTGTCGATGACCTGATCACAACCGAGGAGTTCGAACGGCGCGTAGATGCAAAGATCGAGGAATGCGGCGATCTGGTCGATGAACCAACCGCCGCCATGATGGTGATCGGCGAACTGGGCCGGCAGCATGTAAAGATCAAGGGGTTGAGCGGGAAGTCCAGCCTTTTTTCTTTTTTCGGAAAAGTCGTGGACAAGACCGAGCCCAAAGAGTTTGACCGGGCTGATGGCGAGAAAGGCTGGGTTGCCACCCTGTTGTTAGGTGACGAGACGGGAACAATAAGGGTAGTGCTCTGGGATGAAAAAGCCGGAGCTGCACTCGATGTGGCTATTGGTGATGTGCTGGAGATTATCGGTCGGCATCCGGGAAAGAGCACAAAAGAGATCTATGCTCTTGCCCTTCGCCAGGCAAGCTGCGAGATCTCATGTTCTCTGCCGGCACAGGGCGCCGGTGCAGGAAGCCTGTCCGATGATCCGGTGGATCTCGATGCAATCGTGATCAGCGTAAATGAACCCCGCTCGTTTACCCGAAGGGACGGGACCCTCAGCGAGATGGTTGAAGCGGTCATTGGTGATGACAAGGGTTCTGCACGGCTCGTTGCATGGACGCCGGAACTGCTGTGCAATATTGCTCCCGGTACTACCGTACATATCAGCGGGGCTAAACCCAATCATAAAAGTGAAGGCCGGGATTACAGTCTCGATGAAAAGAGCACAATTTCGGTAACAGATACGGTGGTCTCTATTCCGTTCACATCTCTGGGATCTGTTAGCGACCAAGGAATTTACTCGGTAAAGGGGCAGGTAAAACAAATGCAGCAGCCCCGCTCCTTCACGACAAAGAACGGTACTGCTTCCTGGGTAAGAAATATCCTCATCAGTGAAGGAGACGAGGAACTCAAACTGGTTCTCTGGGGAGATTTCGCTCTCGTCCCCTTAAAAACGGGCGACCGGGTTGAGGCCTACCATGCATCCGCTAAACCCGGGCGGTTCGGAGGTATCGAACTTGGTGTGGGACGAGGCAGCGCATTCAGGGTTCCGGATGAAGCGGTACAGCCGATTGTTTTTACCGGAACCATCATCCACGGACCGGGCTGCACCTTTATCGATAATGGCACGGACCGCTACCTGATTGAGGGCAGTTTTCCCCATGGTACCGGGCTTATGGTATCCGGACTCCTCAAAGGGAGCCGGATAATTCCAACACAGACAGAGCCGGTCGTTCTCAAACCTGATGAGGTGCTGGTGCATCTCCAAAAATTTAACGAGAGTCTCAAAGGCTGAATTACACTTTCACACCACGCACTCCGTGAGGTTATATGCGAGTGTATAACATCTTGTTGTGCCATAGGAGTTGTAAAGAAATGGCTGAAGGACCATTAAGCATTGAAGATTTACCGGGCGTCGGCCCGAGCACCGCAGACAAGCTCCGCGAAGCTGGTTACCTCTCGGTGGAAAGTATCGCTACCGCATCGCCGGCAGAACTCTCTGAAGTCTCAGAAATTTCCGAGTCAACCGCAAAAAAGATCATCAAAGCAGCCAGAGAGGCTGCCGATATCGGCGGGTTCAAGACCGGAAAAGACATCTTTGAACAGAGAAAGGACATCAAAAAACTGTCCTTTCGCGTTCCTGAACTTGATGCCTTGCTTGGTGGCGGTATGGAGACACAGGCAATCACCGAGATGTACGGTGAGTTCGGTTCCGGTAAGAGTCAGATTGTCCACCAGATGGCAGTCAACGTGCAGCTCCCCACAGAGTTGGGAGGATTGGGTGGGAGTGCTATCTACATAGATACAGAGAATACTTTCCGTCCCGAGCGTATCGAGCAGATGGTGAACGGCCTGGGGCTGGATAATATTCCGGATGTTGATGAATTTTTGCAAAATATCCATATTGCCCGTGCTCACACATCCGACCACCAGATGCTGCTTGTGGAGAACTCCCGAGATCTCGCATCAGAACTCAAAGACAGCGACAAACCGGTCAAACTCTTCATCATCGACTCACTTACTGCCCATTTCCGGGCAGAATATGCCGGCAGGGGCACCCTTGCCACTCGCCAGCAGAAACTGAACCGGCACATGCACGAACTCTTCAAGCTCATCGATGAGCACAATGGTGTTGGGCTCGTAACCAACCAGGTCATGTCCAACCCGGCAGTCTTCTTTGGGGATCCGACAAAGCCTATAGGCGGCAACATTGTCGGACACACGGCTACTTTCCGTCTCTACCTGCGCAAGAGCAAAGGAGGCAAACGTATTGCACGTCTCGTGGATAGTCCCAACCTTCCCGAGGGAGAAGCTCCGTTCATTGTCGAAGAGGCAGGTCTCAAGTCGTGCTAAAAGCAGTCCTGACGGATATTGACGGGACGATCACGGATTCGTCCCGCCGGATAAATACCGGTGCAATCGATACTATCAGGTCTCTTGTAGATGAAGGAATTGAAGTGGTACTTGCAAGCGGGAATACTTCCTGCTTTATGGATGCTCTCTGCAAAATGATCGGTACCCGCGGAACATTCATTGCAGAAAACGGAGGGGTGTTCCGTATCGGATATACCGGTACACCTCACATCAGGGGCGATCAAAAGGTATGTCGTGCTGCACTGGAATTATTGCAAGCTCATTACCGCACGCAGGGAATCGAACTGGATCTCTATAGTCCTGCCTATCGCTATGCCGATCTGGCTTTTGGCAGGATGGTACCCGTAAATGAAGTAAAAACACTCCTGAAGGATTACCCGGTACAGGTGCTCGATACCGGGTATGCCATCCATCTTCAGGCACCCGGCGTAAATAAGGGCACTGCCCTTATTGCACTGGCACAGGAGATGCAGCTTTTACCTTCTGATTTCCTAGCCATAGGTGATTCTCTCAACGACATCCAGATGTTGACAACCGCCGGCGTCGGAGCAGCCGTTGCAAATGGTCATCAGGATACCAAGTCAGCGGCACAGTATGTAGCAGAAAAAGAATATGGCGATGGATTTGTTGAAGTAGTGAAAAAATATGAGTCCTATCTTCGCGCTGCAAAGCGATCGACGACAATATAATCCTTGATATCCTTGACCGCTTCAAAGGAAATTTTTAAGATCTTGTCATCTTCCATATCATAATTTGAAGTGTCGAATGTCTGATCCGGGTGGACGAGCATCTCGACAACCTGTCCGGAATCAAAATCCACCCTGATGTTTTTCAAGGTACCTATGAGCTTCCCATCGTTGCTCATAATCTTCTTTCGCGAGAGGGTGCGGGCAAATACACGTGTCATTAAAAAAATGACGACGTATAAATATTTAAACTGTTCTAAAATGACGGGGCAAAAAGAGTTTTTTTTAGATTAATCGCCTGATTATAGTTATTTGAAGAGATCGGCAGCCATTCTGATATCCGACCCACGCATGGTTTTCCTGCCTGCGTGATCTGACATCTTCTTTGCCTCTTTTGCAAGGAATGTCCCATAATTTTCCATGAGCTCCGCAAGGGTTTCGCAGGCGTCAGCACTGACACGCTCGGCACCGGTCTTTTTAATAATTCGTTCAACTGCAGCCTGTGATAATTCTGTCATGGATACAACTCCATCCATACAATTTCATTTAAAATATCTAAAGATGTTGTTTTAGAGCGCGGGAAATACCCGTATGATGTCAGACTGGGTTATAATGCCGACGGGTGTTCCGTTTTCGACAACAATCAATCGGCCAATCTCCCGCTCCTTAAACCTGCTCATCACATCAAAAAGCCGGGTATCCGCAGGAGCTTCGACAACATCAGTTGTCATCACCTCAGTAACGTTTGTGGTCAGCGGCAGGTTCTTTTCTATAGATTTTGCGATATCGCTTATCGTGATAATTCCTGCCAGCTTCCCATTTTTCAGGATAGGGGCGCCATGTATATGTTCGTGGTTAAAAAGGACAAGCGCATCATGGAGGGTATTTGCAGGAGTGAGCGTTTTGAGCGGGCTGCTCATGTAGTTCCTGATCGGTTTTTTAGGAAGTGAGATGATCTCTGATGTGGCGATGAGGAGCGATTGACTGGATTCGTCTTTCCCGAACACCTCGCCACGAATCAGGAGCTTGTTGACGGGAGTGGGGCCAACGGTGACCTGATCTCCAACTTCAAAAAGTTTCGCACTCCCGACAAGCTTGATAACTGCATGACAGATATCGGGATGACAGAGTGTAGTAAAAGCGATTTCCTGGACATTTGCCCCCGTAACCATATTTCCATTCCTGCTGATTGCGACATCATAATCCCCCTCTTCTGACAGATTCAGATTGAGTTCCTTGTAGGCAAGACTCGTGGGGATGTACCCTCCCTTTGGTCCAGGTACCCCATCCACAAGCCCGATTGTTTTTAATGCCTGCATCTGGTTGCGCACGGTCCCCGGGTTGCGCTGGATAAGGTTGGCGATCTCTTCGCCTTTAATGGAGTGGGACTGCCGGTGGTAGAGGGTGATTAAGGTGATGAGGATATCTTTCTGGATCAGGGACAGGTCCATAACGATAAACCGTATGACTGTCCATAAATATATAGGTAGGCGATTTATGGAATTTGAAAAGATGCCGACGGTCCCAACTGCGGATGAAATACTTGACCGGAGTTTCCGCCGTGCAGCAAAGAAGATGAAAGAGAAGACCAACAAGGAACGCGCGAACGAAGAGTTTGTCCGGGCCGTTGGTGCAGCGGTTCATGATCGCCTTGTCTATATCATACGGGGTTTCCCTGAGTTTGATAAACTCCCCCCGTTTTACCGGGAACTGGCCGATATCCTCTATGGGATTGAAAAAATAAAAATGTCCCTCGGTGCGGTCGGCTGGGCCGCCAAACACACAAAGATGGTAGGAAACCAGCTGGCTGTGCAATCGCGCAAGGCCGCAGATACCCTGATTGTGCGTAAACGCGCCGTGGCCCGGCTTGCTTCCATGGTGCACCAGATCGATAAGGACCTGCATTTCTTAAACGAAGTGAGAAATGTCCTGCGTCATCTTCCTCACGTCGAGGAAGGATATACTATCGTGATTGCAGGCTACCCCAACGTGGGGAAATCCTCGTTTATCAAGCGGGTCTCATCAGCTGCCCCGGAAGTGGCAGCGTACCCGTTCACCACCAAAGGTGTTATTGTCGGTCACCGTGACCTTCCACGCGAGCGGATCCAGTTTGTGGATACGCCGGGTATTCTTGACCGCCCGGCAGAGGAACGCAACCAGATTGAGCGACAGGCACTCTCTGCGATGATGAATGTCGCAGATATTGTGCTCTTCATTCTCGACCCCTCCGAACACTGCGGCTACTCCATGAAAGCCCAACTCCACCTGCGCGATGAAGTAAAGGGTATGGTTGACGTACCAATGATTATCGTTGCCAACAAGTCCGATCTCATGGAGGCGGAAGGTTACCTGACGATGTCAACCCAGACGGGAGAGGGGGTTGACGCAGTGCTCGCGGAGCTTCTGGTACATAAGCCGGAACCGGTGGAAAAGAAGAGGACGGTTGTCGATATCCGGTCTCCTATCCGGCATGAAGCAGAAGAGATGGAGATAGATGAAGATGACGACACGGGAGAGGTCAAAAAAGTTAAACGAAAACCGAAACTCCGTAAGCCTCGTACCACCCGTGCGGGAATGAATCCTGAGACAATCTGATTCAACTTTTTTAGCTTTTTAAGATATCAAAAAGTGACGTATTTTTTTAAAGTTGGTGCTTTTGAGTTTGCTCCTTATCCCATCCACGTCATCGCGCCTAGTCCGACAAGGAATCCCAGGATAGTACCGCCGTTCAATGGCGGGAGTCCGGCCTGGGGTTTTCCCGACATGACGAAATGCATCAGCACGCAGAGACCGGCCAGCGATCCGATGATCGCACCAAGTGCAGGAAGATTGATGATCCCTCCCAGTTTCGACCCTTTTAGGAATACATTGGCTGAGACTACCAGTATGGAAGGCATAATCAGGTCGCCCATACCGATGATGAACGCTGCTCGCTCCCCACCATCGCCCAGTTTCCCGATACCCTCCTTGATGAACGAGTAGTCCCGGCGCTTGGGGATAACAAAAAGGATCGGGGTCTTGAGATCGATGACACCTTCAGCAAGGGTGATCATGTGTTTTGTCTTGTAGACGGAGATCGCATCGTATGCCGCGAGCAGGATGAGAAGAATGACGACCGGTAAAACATCTAATGAAACACCGAAGATCGAGGCTACCCCGGCGCCAATCAGGATACCGAGCGCATCGATTACATACCATTCAGGGAATTTGTACAGGAGTGCAGTTGCGAGTATTGACAGTACCAGTACTGCAATGTTTGCAATGTCAGAAGCTCCCATTGTCGCGTAGATAAGGGCTGCAAAGATATACACAAAGGTAAAAAAGAGCGAGAGCCCGATGACTGCTGCGATAACTTTTTTCATATCGTATTTGATCAAAACGAGCAAAAATCCGGTAAAGACCAGCAGGATCACGATAAATATGAGCGGATTTTCAAGTGAGGTGGGATCTTCAAATGCAACAATACCGGACGCCTTCACGGGCAGGGAGATCAGGATGGCCCCGATCTCTACTGCGAGAAGCAGGAGTGGCATTGCAAGAAGGGGAAGTAGATTTTTTGTGTCCATGCGGGATCTCCATAAATGTAACGTTAGTAATTACTGTGCTCTCATCATCTAAAAGCATGGATATTCATTATCATCTGTTGATATCCTGTTTACCGTCATCATGGTATTTCCCCCCGATAATTTCAATGCCGAATATACTAAACGTGCATACAAATAACGTATGTACCAGAAGGTGAAAAGGGATGGGCGTTGCACTACGGGATATTCTGGCAGATTATAAGACACCGGTCACGTTGGAGACCATTCCCGGTATCGCTGCGATAGATGCAAACAATACTCTCTACCAGTTCTTAACCATCATCCGGCAGCCGGATGGTACTCCTTTGATGGACGGGCGGGGACGGGTCACCTCCCACCTCTCCGGCATCTTGTTCCGGATTGCAAATTTTCTGGATAAAGGGATTAAGCCGGTCCTTGTCTTCGACGGGAAACCCGGCGAACTCAAGCAGGGGACTATTGATCAGCGCAGGAAGATTCGCGATACAGCGGGTGAACGCTGGAAGGAAGCGATCGAGCGCGGTGATGAGGCAGAGGCATACAAGCAGGCGCGTTCCGCAACCCGGGTGGATGCAGCAATTATCGAATCATCAAAAGAACTGCTCGGGCTCCTGGGAATCCCGTTTGTGCAGGCACCCGGTGAGGGGGAAGCACAGGCATCCTACATGGTGGCAAAAGGAGAAGCCCGATATGTGGTGTCGCAGGATTATGATACCCTTCTCTTCGGTGCCCCAACCCTTGTCCGGAATCTTACCGTTAGTGGCAAGCGAAAGATCCGTGGTCGAACCATCACCGTGAGCCCGGAGCGGATGGTTCTGTCAGATGTGTTAGCTGGACTGCACCTCACCCGCGAGCAGCTGATTGAGATCAGCATCCTGATCGGGACGGATTTCAACCCGGGCGTTGATGGGGTTGGCGCAAAGACCGGTCTCAAGATCGTGCAGAAAGGGGAATTCCGTCAAAAGCTTAAAGAGAAGCAGCCGGACTTCGATCCAGCACCGGTAATGGATCTTTTCTTACACCCCCCGGTGACGGACGATTATACTCTTGTATGGGGACACCCTGATACGGCAGGGATAAAAAAGATACTCTGCGATGGATATGAATTTTCTGAAGAACGTGTGAACAAGGCGCTCGAGAATTTCACGGTTAAGGCCGGGCAGAAGACACTGGAGAGCTGGTTTTAGGGTCACTCTAATAATCTGAAGAATGAGATTGGCAGAGGATTGGGTACTTGCAGTAGTGAACCACCGGATAAGCGGGAAAAGCCGGGTGCTTGACCCAAAAGTCCCAACTGCACCACTCACTGCACCACAGCCAATCCATATTTTTCAACCAGGCCCTTCTCAAAAAAATTCAATCACACTTTGATTTTTATTTTTCAATCAAAGCTTGATTTAAAAATTTCAACCGGACTTTGATTGGAAAATTATAATCAGACTTTGATTTTTTATTTTTAACCGGACCTTACATAAAAAAAATAAATCAGACCTTGCGTGAAAAAATTCAATCGATCTCCAGCTCCTGCTTGAAATCTACTCGCGAATCAATCAAACTCTGCTTGAAAATTTCCAAACGGGATCTATTCCATGATTTTGTAACCCAAAATTAAGCAAAAACATTGTGCACATCCGACGTGAGCACGCTTCGATATCTCATCCAAAACAGCATATCATGTAACTCAACCGGATCAAATGGATTCTGCTTAAAAAATTTCAATCGCGTATGTGATCGCGTTTGAAAAACATTTCCGGATCAATCAAACCTTGATTTAAAAAATTAAACCAGATTTTGATTTTATTTTTTTAACCAGACTCAGCTTAAAAAATTTTAACCGGACCTTGCGTAAAAATTTTCAATCACACTTTGATTTTTATTTTTCAATCAAACCTTACTTGAAAAAAACATCCATCCGGAAAATTCCTGATGAAAACATTAGGAGCAGGAAAATGCTGGTGCACCAGATTTTACTACATGGTGGTGCGCTCATGAACTTTGCAGATATGAATTCTTGAGAAAAATGCACCAGGAAATGCTCAAATCTCACCGTTCTGTTTCTCTTCTCTGGCATTACGTTGGGATTCCGGGAAGCCGGATCGCGTGGGAAGCTGGGACCAGCAGAAACCTATTGAGCATCGCGATAGTAAAGAGAAAATAAGCAATCATCTCGATCCACAAAAAGGAGTGGACCACAACAATGAGCTGGCAGGATACTCTGTTTTTCCCGGGCGCCATCCCCCAGATCGCGGGGTTTTTTGCTTGGGTATATGGTTTAGGCACTGGGGATCTGGTGATCCAGGTCATCGGAGGAATACTCATGTTCGTTCCCATTGTGTTGCATATCGTCCCGCTGCTGTGGCGGGAACCGGCCGGGTCCGATGGAGCGGATGCAGGCATGGCACCGCGTAAGTGAGCCAGAGTCCCGCAATCCCTCATAGCTTCCCCAACTGAAATCTTTATCACCCTCCTCGCGGACAGTATGGTATGGTGCCCGGGTTCCGGTGCGCTGCCACCGGGGGGAGCGGAGCAGTATGGACCGGCTGACGCTGCGCAATGTCATCCTCTACTTCACCGTTGACATCGGCACGTTCGTCTCCGTCTGGTTCTTTGTGCTCACCAATGCCCTCCTCACGTTCAGCCTGACACAATCCCCGGCTTCGCTTGCGATCGTGGGCTTTGCCCAGAATATCCCCTTCCTCCTCTTCAGCCTCTACGGGGGCGTGGTCGCCGACCGGCACGACCGGCGGCGGGTGGTCCTGTTCTTCAACGGCTGCCTCTTCCTCATCACGCTCGCCGCGCTCGCCCTCCAGCTGCTGCATCTCCTCACCTTTCCCATCATCATCGGCCTCTCGCTCATCTACGGGACCATCTGGGCGCTCAACCTCCCCTCGATGCTCGCGCTCGTCAAGGACATCGTCGCAGACAAGCAGGCGTTCGCCCGGGTGATGGGCGCTGCCGCCTCCAACGGCAAGATCGGGCAGATGGGCGCTGCATCGGGCTTCGGGTACATCTATGCCCTGTTCTCCGCTGCGGGCGTCTACGTCACGGGACTCTTCTTCAATGCAGTCGCGTTCTGCGCCGTGCTCCTCATGAAGACCAAAACGCAGGTCGTCCCGAAGACCGACATCTCCGTCCGCGACCAAATCGCCATCGGGATACGGTACGTCACCGGCCATCCCCCGCTCTTCTTCATCATCATGCTGGGAACCGTCGTCAGCACGGTCTTTGCGTTCGTCCTCTTCGAGATGCCGGTCATCGACGCGGATTTCCTCCACGGGAACAAGATCTTCTTAAGCGCCCTGTACTTTGCCGGGGGCGTGGGCGGGCTCACCTCGGGGATCTATATGGTCCGGCGCAGATCGCCCAAAGGGATCCTCTGGTTCCTGGTCTTCTGCACCTTCTTGAGCGGCATCTCGGTCATCGCGCTCGGGTATTCGCGGGACATCGTCCTATCAACTATCTGTGCAGCAGGGATCGACTTTGCGTTCATCGGCGCGATGGGAGTCTCGAACACCGTGCTCCAGCTGCTCACCGATGAAGAGCGGCGGGGCAGGGTGCTGGGCATCAACACCATGGGGTCGTGGGGGATCATGGCGGTGATGATCGTAGTCCTCGGCGCCATTGCGAGCGCGTGGGGGATCACCGTTGCCCTTATCCTCGCCGGGCTGCTCTGCTTTGCCGCTGCGGGGATCTATCTCGTCTCGCTTCCCTGGCAGCGGCCCCTCCTGCGGGCGCTCTCTGATGAGCGCGGGATCGGGCCGGAAGAAGAACTGATCTAAAAAAAGATGAAAAAGCACGGCAGGTCACCCGTACGGGTGGCTTTCCTGTTCCCTGCAAACCCGGCCTGCATCGCATTCCCTCCCGGGAACGGATCACCGGCTTATCCGGTATCGATGACCTTGTCCACAAACGTTGTCAACTGGCTGATGAGCATTGGATCAAGCCCTTTTTCTACTGCAAGAAACACTCCGGATAGGTCCATGAGCCGGAGTTTGTTGGTGACGAAATGGATGAACTTGGAGATGTTCTGGGATGAAAGGTAGATGAGCATGGTGCTGACAGAATCGTACAAAATACATACTTTCTTCCCGGAATTTTCTTTGAGCACTTCCGTGACCGCGATGCCAAGATCCGTTAAATTTGCCGGATTATTGATGAAGCGGACAACCCCGGGGATATTCTCTGCGCTCCCCATAGAGTTCCTTGTCACGGCATCGATAAACGAGACGGTTTTTATGTCAACTCCGTTCTCTGAATAGAGTTTTGAGAGGATGTTATACGGGAAATTTATCGTCACAATAATAGTGTGGTATCCCTGAGAGGAGATCTCCTTGATCAGCTCGATATTACGCTGCCGGATATTTGCAGGCGTAGCAAGAATTAAAAAGATCTGTTTTTTATCAAGATCTTCGTGATTTATGAGGTCCGGCACTCATTCACCTTCAAGAAATTTGCGGTACGCTTCGGGAATTGAGCGGTTTTTCGCTAAGATTGCCTGCTGGAATTCCAGCACATTTTTAGAAACCTGCGTGGCGTTGCGTACCTGCCCATCCAGTAGCATGGCGCTCTCTTCCATTGTTATCTTTCGCGCCCGGATTAGCCCTGCCACATCGAAAAGATTATCACGGATGATCTCGACCGGCTGTTTTATTCGCATCGCCATCTCGGTCATATACGCCACGAGCGCCTCTTCTGCCTCGCGCTGTTCGGTAATATCGATGCCGATGGAGATCACGTGCTGTCCGTTGCCGAATGCGATCTGGCGGGTGTTCCACGAGATGATTTTCTTCCCGCCGGTTTTTGTTGTAACGTGAGTTTCAAGATTTGTAAAGTGCTGCCGGGCTGTAATTACCTCTTTTATCTGCCGGGTTACTTTGTCCCGGTATTCTTTGTCCGGGTAGAGCCGTTTCCAGATATCGAGTCTGCCGATTGCCTCAGTCCGAGGATAACCGGTAATTTCTTCCGCTGCTGTGTTCCACATCACTACTTTACCGTACAGGTCAAGAACGGTTATCAGAACATTCGCATTGTCAATGACACTTTCCCGGAAGGAATCGAGTTCACGGAGATGGGTAATATCCTGCCCGACCGCTATAGCCCGTGACGTGCCTTCCTGTTCGATCTCCTTAGTGTTCCAGAGGATGATACGGGAAGTGCCGGAACGGGTACGAATCGTTGTCTCGAAATTTTCAAAATAATCCTTTGCCGCAAGAATTTTTGCTATTCTGCTGGTGACTGAGGTACGATATGTTTTATCCGGGTACAGGAGCCGCCAGACTGCTGAGGACCCTATGGTCTCCTGTTTGGAATAACCAGTGATCGTCTCAGCGGCCCGGTTCCATGTAAGGATTTTACCTTCCTTATCAAGGACTGCGATGATGACAAGGGCATTATCCAATATTCCTGCTTCAATGCATCCAATAGGATCTGATTTTTTGTCTGCCATACTTCCTCCCGGTTATTTTCCTTTCTTCACCCGTCCGTTCAGTACGATATTACCCACAAGTGGGTTATTGAATAGATTGCTCATAATCCCTTTGATCATCAAAATGTGCAGTATATTTTCATAAATTTCAGTATGACCAGTCGGTCTGGTCGTTTTATGGGCATGTTCCTCAACACTTACCGGTATCCCAAAGCTGCTCCAAGGAGGTTTGCTGTTATGCGCAATGCCTCTATCTCATCTGCTGATCGCGTTCTCTCTGCGAGATCAAAAAACCCGATAAAACCCCAGAGATTGTCATGAATGAATATAGGGAGGAAAATTCCGCACTTCACATCGAGCAATCCGAGCAGCTTGTTCTCGTCTTTGGGAAGTCCGGACTGGTTTGCCACGACAATCTCGCCTTTCATCAGCTGGTCATGCCAATGGGTAAGCCCGAAGCCCTTAAATGTGAACTCTTGCAGTTCCGGTTTGTAGAGATTGGAGTGATAATCTGGCGATCCCCATTCATAGATCAGGCTCATTATTTCAGAAACCGTGAAATCGGAGTTTGTTTTGAAGATGCCGATTGCGCCCGCATCCAGAGCGAGCCCGATGGGTTCAAGGATGTCCCGGATATCTGAGGTATTAAATTCACGGGGAGCATGTGATTCCACGCGGGAGATCCTGAGCAACCATTCAACAGCGGAACTGACTGCAAAGAGAACCGCATCCCGTTTCTTGATCTCGCGCTCGATCTTGTGCTTGTAAAGCGCCATCTCAATAACGGAGTGGAGTTCCCGCTCATCGTAGGGTTTGATGACATATCCATAGGGTTCGGTGACTTTTGCCCGGTCGAGCAATGCTTTGTCAGCATAGGCTGTAAGGTAAATAACCGGGATACCATAGAGGACGTGTATTATTCCTGCGGTTTCGACCCCATCCATCTGTGTAGCGAGGTGGATATCCATGAGCACGAGATCGGGCTTAAATTTTTTAATCATTTCAAGGGCGATCTCCCCGGATTTCGCAATGCCCGGGGCCTCGTATCCCAGGCTTTTCAAGGTCTCCTTGATATCATTGGCTACAATCGCCTCGTCTTCCACGATAAATATCGCCGGTTTTTTCATCACGCACCCCTTGTGTAATCGTTCTTCTGATTATCCTGATAATAGTTCCGATAGAAAATGTAGTTTTTCTTCCAAATTGTATCTGTCATTCACATTCATCCGGACGATAAATACGGTAGTTCCTTGCACGTCTGAAAATAACCATCACTCAATTTTATCGGAAGGATTTTTTTGTATTTCAATAATGAAGGTCGTTCCTTCACCGGTGCCTAAGACGATGGTGCCGTTCAGTTGATCAACAAGGCTGTTCACTAACCGGAGGCCAAGAGATTCTGCGTTTTTCCAGTCAAACCCGGTGGGCATACCTATCCCGTTATCATGGTAGACGAACCGGAGCATTTCCGCACCCTGCGGGGTACATTCTATGGAAACCGTTCCTTTCCTCCCTTCGGGGAAGCCATGTTTAAGCGAGTTGGATACCAGTTCGTTCATGATGAGGCCAATGGGAATTACGGTGTCGATATTGGACATAATATCGTCCATGGTTACCGAAATCCCGATCTGGTACTGCGGGATGTTATAGAACGAGAAGATCTGCTTTGTTAAGTAGTTTAAGTATTCTTTGAGGTTAATCTCCGAAATATTGTGGGAGCGGTAAATCCGTTCGTGGACAAGGGCCATGGCCCGTACCCGGCTCTGGCTCTCTTTTATCGATTCCAGTACTTTTGGATCATTGATATACCGCGACTGGAGATTTAGGAGGCTTGCAATGATCTGGAGATTGTTTTTTACCCTGTGGTGAATTTCGCGGAGAAGGAGGTCTTTTTCTTCCAGGGAGCGGGTGATTTCCTGCTCTGCACGTGTCCGTGCCAATATTTCGGCAGTCAGTTGCACATTGGTTTTGCTCAGATCTTCTGTGCGTTCTGCGACCCGTTTTTCCAATTCCTCATTTGTACGCCGTATCGCCTCTTCAGCCTGCTTGATAGTTGTAATATCCGTGAGCACATTGAGGCTGGCAGGTTTTCCCTCGTATTGAATAGTAGCACCATTAACAAGGACGGTGCGGTAGGTGCCGTCACTTGCTACGATTTTAATCTCGTATGAAGCGAATTCTTCACTTGCCATCCGTTGTGCTATTGCCTGCTGTACGGTGCCATGGTATTCCGGTGCTATGAACGGGAGGAAAGATTTGCCGATGCGGGTTGCCGCATCGTAGCCAAGGTTTGAAGCTGCCGCCGGGTTGGCATAGAGTAAGATCCCATCGCGGTGGACGGTGACATAATCCGGGAGCTTATCGATAAGAGTACGGTACCGCTCCTCACTTTCCTTCAGCTTGATACGTGATGCGGCAAGCTCGGAAAAAACGGGATCGATCTCCAGAGCAAGCCGTGCCAGCTCATCATCTTTGCCGTCACTTTTTGCACCATCGTTGTTTCCGGTCTCCCTGTTCTTTTTTACAGTGCTGATAATAGAATTAAGCCGGGAGAGGACGATCCGGTCTACAAACAGCAGGACAAAAAGTATGAAGAAAATACCGGCTCCCGTCAGGCTTGCGAGAAATATTACAATTGACTCCCGTCCGGCATGGTAAATCGTGCGACGTTCGGTCACTTTTACATAAACCCCACCCGGGTTCCGCAAGTCTTCGATATGGACATATCCGGCAATAATATCATCGCTCTCGGGTTCGATAACTATGGGAGAGGAGGGAGTGATGCGGGATACTATGCTCGCCAGCGCCGGGTTTCCCATTATTTCCTGTGACGGTATCAGGGTCACCGTGAAGCCGGCCCGGTCAGCAAGAGCCGCTAAGTACTGGTTGTCAATCCTGCGCACAATCTGAAGGCTCCCTGCAGTCGGCTCTTTAAAAGTATCATTGATGACCGGATGAGATGAAATGATGAAGAGACCGGACGGGGACTTGAAGACCCCGTATTTTCCCTCGGTTGATGTAAAAATATTCTCTGCTATATTCAGATCCCGCATGTCATTGACGAGAGATGGCGGTACCGGTTCGATCCGCAGTGAACTGGAATTATATCCTTTACCGAACACGAGCTGGTTTGACGGGTTGAACAAAAGCACATAGTCGATATCGAACCGTGTAAAAAAATCGCTATCCGTATTCTCGTCGATCCAAGCCTGGTTCTTGCCCTCTGCAAACTGGTAGGTTTCCGATCTGGTCGCATATTCGCTGTTGATCGAATGAGTGTTTTTCATATCGTTGTTTAACGAGCTAACCCGGCTTTCCATCGCCCTCTGGATTTCCTGGTTTTCCAGCGTGCGGTAACTCTGATCAAGAGAAATATACGAAAAAACCGCTACGAGGGTAAATGTGATAATGAGCGCAATTCCGATTCCCAGGAGCAGTTTACTTCGCAGATTCATTGAAACACACGAAAATTCTGTTTATAAGAGATTAGTAATGACTTTTTTTATTTGGATTTAAATATATCCATTTCCACTCTTTTAACCACACGATATGGACAAAATACTCCCAATAGACCCGATCCCTCTTGAGACGCATGATAATGAATAGGGGATTTCCTCTCGGGACGGTTTTTCATTGTGGTACATCTCTATCTGCTGCTGTACTCTGACGGAGCGTCAAGGATTGTACCGGAGAGGGGGGCTGCATCCTTTAAGAAGAAGCAGGATCCCGCTTCTGCTGTATAGTTATGATAAACGTTGTTCCTTCTCCTGTGCCTACATCAATTGTCCCGTTCAGCTGATCGACGAGGTTGTTCACCAGACGCAGGCCGAGTGTTTCTGAGTTTTTCCAGTCAAACCCGGCAGGCAAACCGATCCCGTTGTCATGGTAGACGCACCGGAGCATATCTGCACCCTCGGAGATACATTCGATGGATGCCGTTCCTTTGCTGCCATCGGGAAAAGCGTGTTTGAGCGAGTTGGATATCAGTTCGTTCATGATGAGTCCCATGGGTATGACCGTGTCGATATCAGTCATAATATCGTCCATAGTCACGGTGATTTTGATCAGGTCCGGCTGGATATTGTAAAACGAGATAATCTGCTTTGTTAAATAGTTCAGGTAATCTTTGAGGCTAATCTCTGCAATATTGGGAGATCGGTAAATCCGCTCGTGGACAAGGGCCATTGCCCGCACTCTGCTCTGGCTGTCCTTGATCGATTCCAGCACGTTTGGATCGGTTATGTAACGGGACTGGAGGTTTAAAAGGCTTGCAATGATCTGGAGATTGTTCTTTACCCTGTGGTGAATCTCGCGGAGCAGGAGGTCTTTTTCTTTTAAGGAGCGGGTGATCTCCTCTTCTGCTTTTGTTCGCGCCGCAATCTCTTCTACCAGTTTTTCTTCAACCCGTTTTAACTTGGTTATTTCCGCGGCCATATTCATAATGGCAGGCCGGCCGTTAATGGTAACCGGGATGGTGGAGAACTGAACGTGAACCGGAATCCCTCCCTTCCCCGTCAGGACCATCGGTATATGTTCAAGTTTTCCCGAAAGCAACAAGTGCGAAGTGAGCTTGCCATAATCCAAGAGGGAGAGCAGCCCCAGCTCAATAGGGCTCTTTCCAAGGATCTCGGATTCCGAGTATCCGCTGCTGCGGAGGAACGCAGGATTAATTGCGATAAATTTTCCATCCGGGATACTGTTAATTGAGATGGGATACGGGCTGTTCTCAAAAATCGTCCGGAATTTTTCCTCGTTCTCTTTTATCACTACCTCCGTTTTCGTGCGTTCGGTAATATCACGGAAGGAAAGAAGCATGGCGGGTGAGCCTTTATAGGTGATTTTTTTACCGATACACTCTATCCATATCTCCTTTTTCTTAAGCGTGATAAGTTTATATTTCACGTCATAACTGTCGATTCCCTGTGAAACCTGAAGGAGATCGTGGACTGCTTTCATACGGGATTCCGGAGAGATAATTTCAAGCACGTTGAAATTTTCTTCCATTTTCTGGTCTGATGGGTATTCCACAATGTCCCATGCCTTCCGGTTTGCAAACTGAAGTATTCCCAAAAAATTCGTAATAATAATACCGTCGCCCGATTGTTCCACCATTGCCCGGAATGTTTCTTCACTTTCCCTGAGCGCTTCTTCTGCCTTCTTACGTTCGGATATGTCGCGCAGGATACCGGATATTGCAACTATGGATCCTGATGTATCAAGTACAAGTGCGCTGTTATTTTCCATCCATTGAAGATTGCCGGCTTTATCTCGAATCCGGAATGCTGTAACCATTAATTGCTGTGTTGATGCGGTCTTGTTAAAATCTGCTAAAACAATCGGTACATCTTCTTCTGCAATGAACTCAATAAAATTCCGGGAGATGATCTCTTCAGGTTTATAGCCATACCGTGTAATACGGGGGCTGATATGGGTAACAACACCCTTGTTATCAATCATATAGATGACATCATCTGTTGCTTCGGCTAAGAAACGGTATTTCTCTTCGCTCTCACGTAACGCCTGCTCTTTCTTACTGAGCAGCTCATAATTCTGCCGGAGCTCTTCTTCAGTAGCAGTGAGCTCTTCAAAAGCGGTATTTATCTCTTCATTCTTCTCGAGCAGTGCGTGCTCTGCTTCTTTGAGATCGGTGATATCGCGCCCGACAGACTGGTATTCTACTACATTACCTTCATTATCAAAAATGGCCCGGTTACTCCACTGGTGCCACCGGATCCGGCCATCCTCCATAATAACCCGGTTCGCTGCTGTGGCAACCGGATGCTCCCGGGTCAGTGAGGCAAGATGCCGTTCGACACCGGCCCTGTCCTCCTCCGGTATATTATGTAAATATCGCTTCCCGATAATCTCTTCTTTTGATTTATTGATATACCGGCAATATGCATCGTTCACAAAGACATATGTCCCGTCCGGCCGGAACCTTGAGATAAACTCTGTCTGGTCCTCAACGACATTCCGATATCTCTCTTCGCTCTCCTTTAACGCGGCATCAATCTTTTTACGTTCGGTGACATCCTTGAATATTCCCCGGGTATACTGCGGCTGCCCGTCTACTATTTTACAGTCTGCGATACCCTCGACATACACTTTCATACCGTTACTGGTCTTAAATGCCGCATCGATGATGCCCACATTCTCACCGGAAATTACTCGCTTGAATATTTCCATGCAGTGCTTGAGGCTTTCCTCATGGATGACATCGAATATCGTGAGATTCGGGAGATCCTTTTCAGTATACCCAAGTGTATCCAACCATTTTTTGTTGACGAACAGAAAATGACCATCCGGTGCAACACTCTGGATTAAGTCATTTGCATTCTGGATATCATGATAGCGTTGCTCCTGCTCGGCAAGGGTAATGAGTGTCCGTCTCATCGTGACAGACTGCCGTATGACATGGATAAGTTCCTGATAGAGAACCTGGGGATCACCTCCCTTCTGGAGATAAAAATTCGCCCCGTTGTTTAAGGCTTCAATAACAACCTCTTCCCGGCCTCGCCCGGTGAAAATGATAAACGGGATTTTTTTGTCAGTTGCCCGGACTCTTTTTAAAAATTCTATGCCATCCATTTCCGGCATCTTATAGTCAGAGACGATGGCATCATAGTTTTTTTTATTGAGGATCTCGAGAGCTTCAGGGGCTGATAGAACAAGGTCTACAAAGAATTCCCCGCCCTGTTCAAGAAACTCCTTTCCCATCTCAAGCAGGACCGATTCATCATCTACATAGAGGACTCGAATCACGTCTGCCATGGTACAACCATCTCCGCTCTACAACATATCCCTTTCGCTCTGTTCATGTCACTCCGATAAACCTTTCATCAACTGCTTTTTTAAACGAAAAGTTTTAGGTTTTCAGGAATATACCCCATGGGGTCTCTCAAAATTGGGGAATGGAATGCCATATTCCCTGTTCGTTTCTGCCCGGCCGTCAAATCCATCACCGGTTACGGGATGTTCCCGTTGGCTCATGCAGGATCCCGCTTCTGCTGCAGGGTTATGATAAACGTTGTTCCCTCTCCTTTATCGACATCAATTTTCCCGTTCAGCTGATCGACAAGATTGTTCACCAGCCGCAAGCCAAGAGTTTCAGAGTTCCTCCAGTCAAATCCGGCGGGCATGCCAGTCCCGTTGTCATGATAGATGCAACGGATCCTGTCTGCATCAAGCGAGGTACATTCGATGGATATCTCTCCTTTCCTGTTATCTGAAAAGGCGTGTTTGAGTGAGTTGGAAACCAGTTCGTTCATGATGAGGCCAATGGGAATTACCGTGTCGATATTGGTCATAAGGTCGTCCATCGTCACCGTGACCCTGATCTGGTACTGCGGGATATTGTAGAACGAGAAGATCTGCTTAGTTAAAAAGTTTAAGTATTCTTTGAGATTGATCTCTGCAATATTATGAGAGCGGTAAATCCGTTCGTGGACAAGGGCCATTGCCCTTACCCGGCTCTGACTGTCCTTGATCGATTCCATTACTTTTGAATCGGTGATGTACCGTGACTGGAGGTTTAAGAGGCTTGCAACGATCTGGAGATTATTCTTTACCCGGTGGTGGATCTCGCGGAGCAGGAGTTCTTTTTCTTCAAGGGAGCGGGTGATCTCCTGCTCTGCTTTCGTTCGTGCCGATATCTCGGCGATCAGTTGCACGTTTGCCTTGCTTAAGTCTTCTGTGCGTTCTGCAACCCGCTTCTCGAGGTCCTCTTTAGCAGAGCGTATGGTCTCTTCTGCCTGTTTTATGGTCGTGATATCCGTAAGAACATTGAGACTGGCTGGTTTTCCTTCGTAGGTGATGACAGAACCATTGACAAGGACGGTGTGATAGGTCCCATCACTAGCAATAATTTTAATTTCGTAAGGAGGAAATCCCTCTTCTGTCATCCGCTGTGCTATTGCCTTTCGTACGGTGTCATGGTATTCCGGTGCTATGAACGGGAGGAGTGGTTTGCCGATAAACATTTTCTCGTCGTACCCCAAACGGACAGCAGCGGCCGGGTTGATATAGAGCAGGAATCCATCCCGGTGGACAAGTACGTAATCCGGGAGCTGGTCGATAAGGGTTCGGTACCGCACTTCGCTCTCCTTAAGCTCCTGCAGGGCTTTAACAAGCCGGGTAATATCTTCGAGGGTCTCTATAGCACCTATCAGGTTGCCACCGCTGTCGATTATTGGGGCCGCCATAAAATGGAGCCATTTTCCCTCTTTTCCTATGTGGGGAAAGAAATCGGTGGCCTCAATAGCTCCTTCAACAATCTTTGATTTTTCCCATCTATCGGCGTATAGTTCCGGGATCTTTTCCAAGGAATCATCAACCAGAAGATCGACCATGCAGGGACGTTTTGTATTATAAAATGCCTTCCAGTGCATGTCAGTCCCCAGTGTATCCCCTGCTGGAATACCGGTTATACTTTCCAGTGCCTTGTTCCATGAGATTACCTGATGGTGATTGTCAATGACAAACATTGAAATGGGGGATGCTCGTATTATCGCATTCAGCTGCGCTTCGCTTGCCATCAGAGCATCCTGAACCTGTTTCCTCTGGGTAATATCCCGGGCAATGGAAAGAGCAACGGTCCTTTTCCTGAATGAAAAAATATGCGTGCTGATTTCAACCGGGTAGGTACTCTTGTCTTTTCTCTGGTGCACGGACTCAAACGTGGCATACCCACCATTTTCCAGTACATCCATAATCTTCGGCATGAGTTTTTGCCCGATATCCTTTGGCACAATATCCCGTGGCGACATTTCGAGAAATTCTTTTTTCGTATATCCCAGCCAGTTCAAGGCTACATCATTGACCAGCAAGTACTTCCCGGGGCCTTTGGGGGTCATCTCGTGCAAAAACACCGCATCGTTTGCTTTGTTGAAGACCTCACGGAAGAGTTCCTCGCTCTCTTTGAGTGCTTCTTCAGCCTTCCTGCGATCAGTAATGTCAATGAGGAGGAGGAGAATGGCGGGATTTTTCTGGTAGTGGATCGGCGTTGCTTTTACAATCACCGATCTACGGGACCCGCTCTTTGTGACCATGTCGATCTCATAGGGTGATGTGTCACCTCCATTTTTGCGGGCCATCATTTTTGCAGTTACTTTGTCACGGTACTCTTCTGCAACATACGTGAGTACATGCGTGCCGATCAGGGTATCTGCATCATACTCCAGTCCTCTCGCTGACGCCGGGTTCACGTAGAGGAGCTTCCCGTCAGGTCCGTATACAGCAATATAATCGGGCATGTTTTCCACAAGACCCCGGTTGAATGACTCGCTCTCCTTTAGTGCTTCTTCCATCCGTTTCCGCTCGGTAATATCCCGGGAAACCCCGTGGATCCCGGAGATGGCTCCTGTTTCGTTCCGGATGGCCGATATTAAGCATTCCAGCCAGACGGTTGAGTTTTTTTTGTGGTAGAACTCCAGCGGGAGGTTAAAAGTACGCTCGGGACAAGAAGGATCATTTTGAATCCGCTCAAGTTCCCCCTCAAGCATGGTCCGGGCAAGGACCAGTGATTCCGGCGTTATCTGCCCGGTTACATCCTGCTGCATCCGTTCTTCTTGCGTGAACCCGAGAATTTTCTCAACGGAAGGGCTGACATAGGTGGTTTTGAAATTGAGGTCTGTTGTCCAGATAATGTCGTTCATCTTTTCTGTTAAGAAGCGGAATTTTGCCTCGCTCTCCTGCAACGCATATTGCACCCTATTTCGTTCCCGGTTTATGACCGCCAGGGCAATCTGGTCAGCCAGTTGGCAGGCAAACGTGCATTCATCCGGTTCCCATGTATGCAGTTTGTCAACATGTTCGAAACAGATAACCCCGATGTTTTTTCCTGAACTTCGAATAACCGCATCCAGCATCGAGGTTATCCGCAAGGGCTTGAGATAACTTTCAACATAACCGGCGGTACGGGGATCGGTTAAAGGATCATCCGCCTTGATGAACTTGGCCGACTTGAGTGCGGCAAATTCATTCCGGAACTCGTTTTCCCGAAGAATTGTACCAGACGTATGCGTTCGGGGAGTTGATTCAAAGAGGTCTATGCAGGCCAGCTGGGTTTCCGGCTCATCAAAGATCCAGACCCCGGCCCGTTCAACTCCCAGCAATGGTGCAGCCCGTTCAGTGATCATCCGGGCAAGTTCATCGACTTTTCCTGAGGATACGAGGGGAGATGCTGAAATATCGGCAATTACCTGCTGCTGGTTATGGCTGCGGACCAGTGCACTGCTTAATGAATTTTCCAGTTCTTTTCGCCGCGATATATCACGCACAACGGTGATCAGACGCCAGGGGTTGCCCCTGCGGTCCCGCATAAGGGACATGTGGGCTTCGAAGGGAAACACGCTGCCGTCTGTCCTTACCCCGTGATATTCTCCTATTGCCACTCCTGTTTTTAAGATTAATTCCAAAGCCTGACGGACACGCTCCCACTCTTCAGGCACTATAAATTCGATGATTTTTCTTCCGTTTGCAGCAGTCGGGCCGGTTAACCCAAACATGGCGACACTGGCTGCAGAGCCCATCAGGATAGTACCGGAAAGATCCGTAATCGTGATGTTATCCGGGGATGTATTGATGATCGCCCGGTAATATTCCTCACTCTCATGGAGTGCTTTTTCTATCCGTTTCTGCCCGGTAATATCGGTTGCAACCGCGATCAGAACGTTATCGCCGAAATATATTCCCTTGTAGAGGTGGACATCCTTTGGGAAGATCTCCCCATTTTTACGCCTGCCCCAGAACTCAAACTGCTGGGGTTCCCCGGCAAATGCCTGCCTGATTTTTTCGGTGACCAGTGAAAAATCATTAAGCCCCGGTGCTGCCAGGAATTCGGGGGTCCTGCCGATGAACTCCTCATGGGCGTACCCGTACATAGCACATGCCCCATCATTCACCTCGACAAATCTTCCCTCGTGATCCTGGATATAGATGGCCTGCCGGATCGTGTTGAACAACCCGTGATAACTTTCGTCGCTCTTCCGGAGTGCTTCTTTCAGATCAGGCTCTGTAACGGGAAAGCTCTTTTTTACCGTTTTTATTTGGGATTTAACTGATTTCAAGTTCAAATCCCCCTATCGATCCACGGTGCGGGTCGGGATCCTGCGTGCAATCATGTTCAGATTGCTGCTCCTTCAATGGATAAGGGATACAGGCAGTGGAGATGCTATTCATTCCGCACCTTCGTTACTGCGATCCCTTTTTACGGTTATGGTGAATGTTGTGCCATTTTTTCGGTCCAGTTCAATAGTGCCATCAACCTGATCGATGAGGCTGATGACGAGGCGCATGCCCAGCGACGTGGTATTCTTCCAGTCAAAGTCAGGCGGGATCCCAATACCGTTATCCCGAACAACCAGCATCATTCGTTCTCCTTCGTACCCGCCACTGATGCTGATCGCCCCGGCCATCCCTTTTGGGAATGCATGTTTAAGGGAATTGGAGATGAGCTCGTTCATGAGCAGACCGAGAGGAACGGCGGTATTGATATCTACCATGATCTTACTCATGGCAAATTCCAACCGGACCCTCCGTGAGTCTGTCCCATAGAATGAGAAGAGCTGGGTTGCAAGGAAGCGGGTGTAATCTGCAAAATCAATCTTTGAGAGACTTTCGGAGCGGTAGAGTTTTTCATGGACAAGAGACATTGCCCGGACACGGTTCTGTGTCTCGGACATTATCTGTTTTACCGTTGGATCATCAGTCTGGCGCATCTGGAGGTTGACAAGACTGATGATGATCTGGAGGTTGTTTTTCACCCGGTGATGGACTTCCCTGAGGAGGACTACTTTTTCCTCCAGTGACGCCCGAATGGCTTCTTCGTCACGCTTCTGTCGGGTGATATCGTGGGCAGCAACAATGAACCGGTCAAATTTACCATCATCACCCCTGATTCCTATAGCATGCACGGACAATGGCGTTATGTGGCCATCGTTTCTCCGTAACTCGACAAAATTCTCGAGCTTACCTTCATGGAGAAGGCTTGAAAATTTATTGAAATGGGTGCCGTCATCGACAAGATAGCCGAAATACGAAGAACCGATCAGCTTCTCTTTAGGTATTCCAGTCAGCAATTCACCGGCCGCATTGATATCCAGAATTTTACCCTTTGCGTCAAGGACTACCATAAGGTCGGGGTTTGCCTCGATAACGGACCGGGTATAATCGAGTGCAGTCTGTACATCCTTTTCGGCACGGATTCGCTGGACAACTTCGTCTTCCAGCAACCGGGTCCGATCCTTAACAATCGTTTCAAGGTTCTCATTTAACCGTGCCAGTTCTGCTTCTGTATCCTTGATCCGGGTGATATCCCGGATAGACTCGATAGCCCCGACAATGTTTCCCTGTACATCGAACAGGGGGGATGCGACAAGGGATAGGACTGTTTTCCGGCCATCAGGTAGTACAACATTATACTGGCCGGTGACTGTCTGGCCGTCCATCTGGATTCCCGTGTAATTCATCCGTGCATAGTCCTGATCCGGATGGAGGACAAGATCAATAAAAATCGGGCGCCGTTTACCGGACATCCACAGGCTGTATTCGTGGTCTCCTTTACCGATGATATCATGAGCAGGAACCCCGCTGAGTTGTTCGATTGCCCGGTTCCATGCCAGCACTTTTCCTTCTTTGTCTATGACAAAGGTGGGATCGGGAAGGAAACTGATGATGTCTGCGAAGAGTTCCCGGGACTCACTGATCTGCTTTTCCATTTGTTTGCTGTCGGTGATATCGTGGAAATACCAGATCCGCCCGAAATACTGGTTATCCTCTCCCAGCATGGGAGCAGAATACCGTTCGAGCATGTGCCCGTCTCTTAACAGGATCTCTTCCCGGCTCTTCTCTTTCTGGTGTTCATAGAGATTCTTAACCCGGGCAAGGAATTCCTCCGGGTCTGTGAGTTTGTCAAGTACATACGACAGTGCACGTTCGTCCGAGCGGGAATCTAAAACATCCCGCGGAATCCCCCAAATCTCGGTAAACCGGTGATTGAACGAGAGAATTTTTCCGGATTTGTCAACGATTAAGATACCATCAGGAGAGGTTTCCTGCTGTGTCTTTAAGATCACATTGGAGAGCCGGATCTCTTCTTCTTCCCGTTTTCTGATAACCGTCTGCCACCAGCCCTGCATCAAAAGTTTCATCTGGCGGATATCCCCCTCGTTATAATCCGATCCTTTGTTGCCTACACCAGCAACAGCTACGATACGATCCCCCTCAAAAACGGGGATATTCATATGCCGCACAAGAGGAACATGCCCTTTCGGTGTGCCACGCTTGTACGGGCTTTCGGCAGTATAATCATTGGTGATCATGGGCTTGCGCTGCCGGACGGCTTCGCCCCACAAACCCGTATCTTCCACGTTGTATACAATCGGTTTATCAATGATATTACACGACACATGGGCGGTTTTAGACCAGTATTGCATGGTCATGACAGATTCGTCATCGTTCATGGTGGCAAGGTACCCGATCGTGCTCCCGGTGAGTCGTATTGCGTTCTCAACAACTTCTGATATTATTTCAGCATCAGCCATCTGACTCATCTGGCTGAGCGAGAGCAGGGACTCCATACGCTGTTTGTCCAGCGCCAGTGCCTCTTCTGACGTTTTGCGCTCGCTAATATCAGTAATCAGGTGAACCGCACCACTGACACTTCCGTTTTTATCTATAATCGGATCAACTATTGCTTCGAACCACCTGCCATCAATATTCATCTCGACGCTTTCACGCTGTCGGCTAACCTGTGCTTGTACGTTTGGACATTCCGCTATTGGGAGAGATGTTCCATGCAACACTTCGTGACACAGTCTGCCATCAATTTCATCTGCAGGTTTATTTGTAAACGTTTCAAAGGCCCGGTTATGCCGCACAATCCGTCCTTTTTCGTCAAGGAGGTATACGATATCGTTGATTGCATCGAAGGTTGTCTGCCATTCCCGCCCGGTCCTCTGGATTGCCTCTTCAGCCTTTTTGCGATCCGTAATATCAATGAGGAGAAGGAGAATGGCGGGATTATTATGGTATTGGATTGCCGTTGCCTTCACAATCACAGTTCTTCGTGACCCATTTTTGGTGACCATCTCAATTTCATAAGGTGATGTTTCACCACCTTTCTTACGAGCGGTCATGTTGGCTATTACAGTTTCGTGGTACTCCTTTGCGACATAGGAGAGTACGTGCGTGCCGACCAGAGTATCTGCATCATATCCCAGTCCCCTCGCCGATGACGGATTTATGTAAAGGAGTTTTCCATCCATATCGTATACTGCGACATAATCAGGCAGGTTCTCCACGAGACCACGATTGAATGACTCGCTCTCCTTTAACGCTTCTTCAATCCGCTTGCGATCCGTGATATCGAGGAAAGTACCGATTAACCCTCCCAGGGAACCATCCTTATTGAGAAACGGGGCCTTGTAAAAGATGACATCATGACGGGTGCCATCCGCATGCTGTACCTGCGTTTCGCAACGCTGGGGAACCGGATTGTCAAATACCCGGCGATCAGCTGCGGTGTATTTGTCTGCGAGATCCTTTGGCGAAACGTCATATGCAGTCTTCCCGATAAGACTGTCGGATTTGATCCCGATATACTCTTCATACGGGGGGTTGCAACCCAGGTATTTCCCCGCTGTATCTTTAAAAAAAATCGGGATGGGAAGCGTGTTGATCATGGTGGCAAGGAAGCGTGAGCTTTCCACGGCACGGGACTCTGCTGATTTCTGTGCAGTAACGTCACGCCCGATCGCGATGTAACTGGTAATTGCTCCGTTATTATCCCGCAGTCCCCGGGAATTCCAGACAATTGTCTTTTTTGTCCCATCTGCACAGTGGATATCCGTCTCGAAGTCTTCAAGATAGGTGTCCCGCCCGATGATCCGCCGGATCTCTCCCGTAACTTTTTTCCGGTATTCTTTATCCGGGTAAAGCTGTTTCCAGATAGTTTTTTTCCCCAAAACTCCTGTTTTTTTATAACCACTGATAGCTTCAGCAGCATCATTCCAGACAAGGAGAGTTCCGTCAGGTTCCAGTACTGAGATCCAGACATTGGCGTTTGTTATCACACTTTCCTGAAACTCCTGCATTTCCCGGAGGGTGTCCTGCGCCCATTTCTCTTCAGTGATATCCTCCCCAAATCCAAGGGTTCCGGTAATTGCGCCGTTTTCATCGTGCAGAACGGAGTTATACCACCGGATGATCTTTTCTATACCTCCTGATGTCAGTACCGCGTTCTCGAAAACCCGGTTTTGTTCAACCTGTCCGGTTATCAGCTCTGAGAATATCTTTTTCACCCGGCCCCGTTCTTTTTCCGGAAGAAACAAGTCAGCCCAGATTTTTCCACTAATCTCATCCGGCAGGCACTGGAGGATTTCGCCACCTTTTTTGTTGAGGTACGTTATCGCACCGTTTCTGTCAAGGACCAGGATAATTGCAGGTGCCAGGGAGAGGTAACGATCTTTGATCTCTGCGGACTGTTGCACGGTGCTCTTGGATGTTGCGAGGCGGTCGGCAAGGTACGCGATGACTGCAGATATCCCCACAAAGACCAAAAACCGGGCCAATGCCCCGATAATGGCATCTGTCTGGCCGGCATTGAGAACGATAACGAGACCGAGATAAATAAGGCCAAGGAGAATGGCAAAACCGAATCCTTTCCAACGGTACCGGTATGTGAGAAGGACCATCGGGAAATAATAGAGTTGCAGAAAGAGGGATGTAAATTCATGTGTCAGGCTCCAGATCGTAACGAGGATGGCAGCACAAGACAGGACAAGGATAATGCCCCTCCACCCGTTTTCCGACAGGTGCAATTGGGAGGGGACAGCCTGATTCATTTTTCGCTCCGTGGTTCCTTTTCATGCACCTCAATGGTAAATTGGGTTCCGGCACTCCGGTCAAGTTCTATTGTTCCGTTCATCTGGTCAACGAGCGTTGTGACCAGCCGGAGCCCCAGCGACGGGGTATTCTTCCAATCAAGATCCGCCGGAATTCCGATACCGGTGTCCCGGAACAGTACATTTAAGGTACGGCCTTCCTTATTCACACTGATGGCGACCTCCCCCGTTTTACCTTCAGGGAATGCATATTTGAGCGAGTTTGAGATCAGTTCGTTGATGATTAAGCCCAGTGGGATTGCCGTGTCGATATCGACATCGATATCATGTATATCCAATTTGAACTGGATCCCCCGGAGCTTGGCGTCGTAGAACTGGAAGAGGCCGGTGCCGAGGAACTTGATGTAGTCAAGCAGACTGATGTGGGAGATGTCTTCTGACCGGTAGAGTTTTTCATGAACGAGCGCCATGGCTTTGACCCGGTTCTGGCTCTCCCGGATGGCAGCAAGCGTTGGTTCATCCTTGATATACCGGGACTGGAGGTTTAAGAGGCTTGCAATGATCTGGAGATTATTCTTGACGCGATGGTGGATCTCTTTTAAGAGCATCACTTTCTCATCGTAGGATGCCTGGAGTTTTCTCTCCGCTTCAAGGCGCTGGGCATTTTCCTCTTCGAGCTTATCATTTGTCTCTACAAGCGCTTCGGTACGATCTTTTACCCGTTGTTCAAGTACTACATTTAAGGAACATATCTCCGATTCCATAAGCTTGCGATCGGTGATGTCCTGGTTTGCACCGTACGTTCGGATTACTTTTCCATCAGGGCCCATGATCGGGGCAAACCGGGCAATAATAGTACGGACACTCCCGTCACGGGGAGTAATACGGTGTTCTATCTGGCCGGCATAGGCCGGATCGGTTGTTGCAAGAATTTTCTGTATCTCTGCAAGAACCTTCGGACGATCGTCAGGATATACGAATTCCTGCATATAGGTCTCAGCCGGCATCAGGTTTCCCCCCTCGCGATCAGCAGTTGTTTCGTACAATGCATAGAACCGATCATCAAAAGTGAACATTTGCGATGCGACATCGAACTCCCAGTTCACGAGACCGGCAATATCCATTGCCGTGGAAAGCCGGGCCTGGTTCTTCCGCAGGGCTTGTTCAGCTTTTATTTTGTCGGTAATTTCCTGGTTGACGACAATCGCACCATCGATTGCACCTGTGGCATCGTACAGCGGGGCTGTGTAGTTGAGGATGATCTTTTTCTTCCCGTCGAATGCATCGATTTCGATCATTTCGTCCTTGATTGTAACCCCCTCAAGGATAGTATGACCAAGTGCCCAGTCATCAGCAGCGATCTCTTCTCCTGACGGAAGGCGGCGTGCCTTAAAGACACCGTACTTTTCTATAGGAACATGAGGGTCCGCTCCCCAGATCTTTATTCCTGCAGGATTCCCATAGAATATCGTTCCTTTTTTGTCCGCCAGCCATAATCCGATAGGGAGGATATCATACACTTTGCGTAACAGGGCTTCACTTCGCTCCAGCTGGCGGAGTGTTTTGTTGATCTGTTCTTCGGCCTGCTTGCGCTGCTGGATTGAACGTGTTGTAATAACAATTCCATTCACGCCGGCAACATCCAGAAGATTGATTCCTATGGAATCGACCCAGAGGTACTTACCATCTGCTTTCCTGACCCGGAACTCGGTTGGGATTCCTTCATTCTTCTTTTCATACACATCCCTGAGATCTTTTTTGACCCGTTCGAGATCCTCCGGATGGATATACTCAAAAGGATCTTTTCCTATCATGTAGTCGGGCGGATATCCCAGTATTCTTTCAGCAGATGCAGATTCATAGACTATCAGGCCATGACGATCGAGAATCCGGATGATATCCGATGAGTTCTGGATGAGGGCCTGGAACCGTGTCTCATTTGTGCGAATTGCTTCTTCTGCCAACTTACTAGCCGTAATGTCGATAACGATACCCGTGACTGTTGCCGGTGATCCGTCGGCATGGCGCCTGGTGATGCCGCCGACATCCCGGAACCAGTGGTAGTCCCCAGTAGAAGTCAGGATGCGATAATCGGCATGATAGCGGGACTCTCTCCCCTCGATATGGTTCCGCATTGCCTGCATGGCAGGTTCATAGTCTTCAGGATGGAGGAGTGCAGTAAAATCCCGGAAATGATGGAACTGCTCCGGGGAATATCCGAGCATTATTGCTTTACGGTTATCGAACCGCACTGCACCGTCCGGCAGGTCCATCTCCCACCACGCGAGATTTCCGATCTCCATCGCGGAATTCATCCGGGCTTCGTATGATTTACGGATATCCTCATTCTGTTTTCGTTCCGTGATGTCCATGGAGAGAACCTGGATCCCCCTGACCGCTCCGTCAGGGCCGGTAATACGGGTATACACCGACAGGTACCAGCCTGTCCCAACAGGCAGGTTGATATAATCCTCGTACTCCATCGGGTCAGGTGATACGGCAGCTTTCTGGATTCGTGCAAGGTACATCTCCGCATCTGCATCCCCAAAAAGTTCGCGCATGTTTTTACCGACGAAATCTTCCTCTTTTCCGTTGAGACGTTTCAGGCTGATCTCATTGAGAAACAGCAGAGTACCATCAGTACTCCAGTATCCGACTCCTATACCGGCTCCGAACAGAAGAGCACGGTACCGTTCTTCGCTCTCGCGGATCGTATCTTCAGCGTGTTTACGGTCGGTAATATCCATGAGAAAGTTCAGTGTGGCGGGTTTGCTGTTCCATATGATCCGGACCGCGGAGATCTGGACCCAGATTACCTTCCCGTTTTCCCCGATGACCCGGAAATCGTAATGCGGGGGGACATCCTCTCCCGCTATACGGTGCTGGTACCGTTCAAAGACGAGCGCCCTATCGTCCGGGTGGATAAAATCGGTAAATGGTCGGTTGGTAAACTTTTCGGGACTAACCTGGGTCATTTCCAGCAGCCGAGGATTTGCGTACTGCAACTTTCCATCCTGTACAACGGTAATACCTTCTACGGCATTCTCGATGACGGAGCGGTACCGCAATTCACTCTCCCGCAGCGCTTCCTGCACCCGGTTCTGCTCGGTGATGTCACGGACAACAGATACTGCCCCAATGATGGTGCCAGAATGATCTTTGACCGGGGCTGCACTGACCTGCCGGTATCGTAGTTCCCCGCGTGCCGGAGTACGAACTATCTCTTCCATATTCTTCACGGTCTCTCCGGCAAGAGCACGTAATGGTGGTGCTTCTTCAAGCGGGCGGGGAGTGCCATCCGGGCGCAGGACTTCTAAACTCTTTGCCAGGTTCTCCACGTCAGTCTCACCGGGATGATCCAGACCAAATTCTTTGAGAGCCGGCGGATTTGCTAATATGAACCTGTGCTGTGTGTCGGTGAACCAGACTTCATCGGTAATGCTATTGATGAGTGAGGAGAGTTTTTCTTTTTCTTCTTCCACAGCAATCAGCAGACGCTGTGTCTCTTCCTCTGCCTGTTTCTTTTTGGTTACGTCCTCATAGAGCGCAACAACTTCACCGGACGGGAGCCTGTAAATATAGTTATCACGCCATCCCGATATCCGGTCGTCCTGGTACAGCGAGACCGGGTGCGATTCTGGGATCCCGGTCTTTGCCACCCGCTGGAATACGGTAAAAAGCCCGAACTCCTCAACCCCGGGGAATACTTTAAGGACACTCTTCCCGACAATATCGTCTTTTTTTACCTGTTCTATTGTTTCAACTGCATGGTTGATATCTTTGATAATGAAGTCGTTACCCTCGGATGTCGCTTCGTAGATTACGACCCCGGCACTCATGTTGTTAAAGAGTTCACGGAACCTCACTTCGCTCTCAATGAGTGCGGTATCAGCTCTCTTTCGTTCTGAAATATCCCGGCTGATCCCCTGGAAGCCATCGAGGGATCCACCCGGACCGAATATCGCATTCGCGCTGACTTCAAACCAGTGGGTGCCCCCGTTCTTGTGCGTTATCTCGATCTCAAAGACCGTTGCAATGTCCCGGTTGCCATGGGAATATTCCTCCATCCGTTTCCTGAGCCGTTCCCGCACCGCTTGGGCTGATGATTCTTTCAGGATACCAAGGAGCGAGGTTCCGATGAGATCGGCAGGAGGATAACCCGTCAGGGCTTCTGCGACCGGATTTACATAGCTGAAGGTGAGGTCAGGTGTAGTCTGCCATACAATATCCCGGACATTATCTATCAGGAACCGGTATTTCCGCTCGCTCTCCTGTACAAACTGTTCAGCCCGTTTACGCTCGGTGATATCCCGGATTATTTCAATGGCACCAATACGATTGCCAGCACTGTCGAAAAGGGGGGATGCAGTTCCCCAGAGATACGCCCCCTTCCCGCCAAAAAGGGTGGGGATGTACACCTCTGAGGATATCCGCTTCTCTTCACGCCGGAGATTGAAGTATTTTTTTTCAATATCCTTATCTTCCCTCTGGATAAGATCGATGAGAATCGGCCGACGCTCGCCGTAAAAGGGGATGCTGTATTCAAAGTCGCCTTTCCCGAGCATCTCTTCTGCGGTAACACCGGTCATCTGTTCGGTCGCTTCATTCCATGCAATGACTCGGCCTTCGTTGTCGATAGCGACTACTGCATCAGGAAGGAAACTGATAATATCTGAAAGGCGTTTTTCAGAATCCCACTTTGCCTGTTCTGCCCGTTTCCTCTCCGTTATATTATTCCAGTCACGGAGTGCACGCCGGGCAATATGGGGCATATCCCGGAATGTTGTTGCGGATTTGACAATGTAATCGATCGCCCCGGACTTCATGATCTCAACTGCCAGGTGTTCGTCCCCGAAACTGGTCATGATGATCAAGGGAGTCGTTACCAACTCGTCCATGCGGGGCAGTATCTCAATACCTTTCCCGTCAGGTAAAATCCAGTCGGCGATGATGAGATCGGGATGTTCGCGCCCGATTATTTCCCGGGCCTCGCGAACCGTTCCTGCAACGGATATCCGGAACTGTTCAGGGTCGTCACGGAATATACGGAGAATGAGTTCCTGGTGAGCCTTATCGTCCTCAAGAAGCAGAATGTGGGTAACTTTTGTTCCCGTTCCGGCGTCCATTGCACTTCCCCGTCCTTAAAGCCCCTCAGGCTTTTTAGTCTCCCAATGGTTTTGCATTCCAGCCAAGCCAGTAGAACCCGAGATCCTTCATGAGTTTTGTAAAGGTCTTGAAGTCGAGAGGTTTTACCACGTAACTGTTGGCATGGTAATCGTAGGATTTGGCGATATCACTTTCCGCATCGGAACTGGTGAGGATGACCACCGGGATCCGCATGAGCGATGGCGTGGTCTTTATGGTATGGAGCACTTCAAGTCCGTCCACACGGGGAAGGCGGAGATCGAGAAGGACAAAATTGGGACGGGGGTTTTTTCCCGAATCTGAATATGCTCCCCGCTGGAAAAGATAGTCAAGTGCCTGTTCACCATCGACAACGTGATGAATCTTGTTTGCCACCTGCTGATCACGCATACCACGGATCACCAACTCTGCGTGGGCTTCGTTATCTTCGACAAGAAGGATATGTAATGGTTCGCCGGTAAGTTCAGCCATAGGAATCTCTCTTTTATCTATGCGTTATTATTGTTATCGGTGTGACCCTCGGAAACCGGCAGTGTGAACCGGAACATAGTCCCTTTTCCCGGCCCCTTGGATTCCGCCCAGATTTTACCGCTGTGTGCTTCGATGATCCGCTTCACGATTGCTAGCCCGATACCGGTTCCCTGCGTAGTTCCGTCAAGTTTTTCGAACAGGTTGAAGATCCTTTCAAGGAATTGTGGTTCAATGCCAATACCGTTGTCCTGCACATAGAAGTTTGGTGTTTTCCCGGTAGTGTCCACACCTATCCGGATTACCGGATCCTTCTGGTCACCAAGGAATTTAATCGCATTCTCGATGAGGTTGATCAGGACTATCCTTATGCGGGTGTGATCGACATTAACCACCGGGAGATCCGGTGCAATATCAACGTGAACTCCGCGTTCAGCAAGTGGCCGGGTAAAGTAATTCATCGCTTCATTAACGATCGTGCCAAAGCTGACAGGTTCTGGCAGATCGACACACCTTCCCGCCCGGGATAATTTTAAGAGATCTGATAAGAGCGATTCCAAAGTGTCAACAGCGGTGGTGATACGGCGGACATGGTTTTTAAGTTCAGCAACATCCGCCCCTTTAGTAATTTCTTCTTCTAAAAGTCCCGAGAATGCCTGTATGGTGATGAGCGGTGTTCGGAGTTCATGGGATACCGTATAGGTAAACCGTGCCAGTTCTGCGTTCTTCTGTTCCAGTTCCTTGATCACTATCTCCCGCTGCACCTGAGCTGTTTTACGTTCGGCAATTTCTGTTTCGAGCTGCATCACTTTTTTCTCAAGCTTGCGGAACAATACCTTGTTATATCCCCGTAAAATCGCCTGATCATTTCCTTGTGGCTGAGCCGGCTCAGTACCCGCTCTCTTATGCGATTCTTCGAGCACTTCATGTACTTCCTTGATAAGAAGATCGGGTTTCTGGGGCTTGAGAATGAACCGTTCCGCACCGAGATTGCGGGCGAACTGCTCATCGCGTGGGTCGGTATAAGTGGCCGTATAGAATATGAACGGAATTGGGTTGAGCTGCTCATCCGCCTTCCACTGCCGGCAGAGCTCAAACCCGTCCATCACCGGCATCAGGATGTCGGTGATGATAAGATCCGGAGGGGCCTTCTTTGCCGCAGCAAGGGCTTCTGCACCATTCTTTGCCGATGTCACCTCGAAACCGTTTCCTTTCAGTATCGCTTCGAGTAAGTAGAGGTTCCTGTCGTTATCATCTACTATCAGGACCCGGGTCATCTGCGATCTCATGGGGAATCCCCGGCAGGGAGGTAGACCATGATCTGTTCGACGAAGGTCTTTGGGTTGATGGGCTTTTCAATATAGCCGGTGCATCCCGCTTCAAGGGCTTTTTCGCGATCGCCAGCCATTGCATAGGAGGTGAGTGCGATAATCGGCGTTGTGCTTACGCCGGGAATTTTTTTCAGTTCCCGTGCTGTTGCGTATCCATCCATAATCGGCAACTGGATATCGAGCAGGATAAGATCGGGCATCTCTTGTGTGGCAAGATCAATACCCTCCCTGCCGTCATGTGCCCGTACCATCCCAAACCCTTTCGCCGTCATAATAAAACTGACCAGATAGAAATTCTGGTCATTATCCTCGATATAGAGAATTTTCGTCATAATGGACTCCTGTCAACCGGTATTGTAAAACTGAAGGTGCTGCCTTTACCCCATTCGCTTGTTACGGTGATTGTTCCCCCCATCAGGGTGACAAGCCGTTTTGAGATGGAAAGCCCAAGGCCGGTACCTTCGTACTGCCGGGTCAGGCCGGTCTCCACCTGCGTGAACGGCCGGAAGAGTTTCTCGAGATCTTCTGGTTTGATCCCGATACCGGTATCGGTAACACTGATCCTGACCTCACTTCCCTGAACCATGCACACAACCCTGATACTGCCCTTTTCAGTGAATTTGATTGAATTACTCAAAAGATTAAGAAGGATCTGTTCAACCCTGCGGCTGTCAGCCCGGACGGCTCCCACCTCGCCAACATCCAGTTCGAGGGCAAGATGTTTTACTTCAGCCAGTGGTCTGACGGTCCGGACAACCTTGTCGAGTACCGGCTTTATTGCAAACGGCTCGCTCGCGATCTTCAGTTGACCGGCCTCAATTTTCGAGAGATCCAGCACATCGTTGATCAGGGCAAGCAGGTGTTCAGCACTCTCGGAGACCATCCCGAGCTGCTTCTTCTGTTCCTCATTTAAGGGCCCTGCCAGCTCCTGTAAGAGGATTCCCGAGAACCCGATGATGGAGTTGAGGGGCGTTCGGAGCTCGTGTGACATGGTGGCGAGGAACGCTGACTTGAGCCGATCAGCGGATTCTGCTGCCTCTTTGGCCTGGGCAAGTTCGCGGGTACGCTCGGCAACAATCTCCTCCAGGTGGTCGCGGTACGCCTCCAGTTCAGCCAGTGCCTGTTTCCGGCCCTGTTCTTCGGTATGGATTTTCTCGACCATCGCTTTGAACGAAGAGGCAAGGCTCCCAATCTCGCCGGCACCCCCGGTCTCGATCTTCTGGTCAAGATCCCCGGTCTCGGCGATCCTCCGGCTCACATCGGTCAGCCGGGTGAGCGGCTGGATTACCGTATAGTTGAGGGCAAGGATTGTGATTACACTGAGCAGCACAAGGGCCAGAAGGACGAACAGGAGAATTCTGGTGATTGAATTGTTAATTTCCTGCTCAATGGTACTGAATGGGACAAAAGTGCCGATCTTCCACCCGAGCTCCGGAGAAGTATAATACATCAGGTAAGTCCCGTTGAGGACCAGCACGCCTTCTTTAGATGTGAGAAACACCGGTGTCTGGTCACCGAGAACCAGACTGATATTTTTAAAAAGAATGGACGAATCCCGGCTGGCGAGAACAGTACCCTGTTGGTCGACAAGGATCATCTCCCCACCTTTCACGTTGCCAACGGTAGTAATATAACTGGTCAGGTTGATGAGCGTGATATCAGCACCAACCACCCCAATCATTGTTCCGTTCTGGTCAAGAACCGGCGTTACAATCCCAATGTTTACATCCTCTGTTGTGACGGCTTTGTAAGGATCGGTAACAGAGACAGTGCCCGGGTGTTCCTTTGCCAGGATATACCAGGGGCGATCCCGTGGGTCGTACTTCGTGGGTTTTCGGGGAAATGACCGGACAGATGTACCGTTCTCCCGGCCCATATAGACCGAGCTGACATAGGGATGAGTAATCTGATAATCCCGGAAGATATCAATTATCTTCTGTTCCGACGGAGTGTATGAATACTTGAACGTTTCCTCCGACGCATTCAGAAAACTGGTAAAGTGAGAATCATCCCGTACCTGGACATTATCGTTCAGCGACAGGCCAAGGACATCGTATTTTGCTTCCTTAATAAAATTGGAGAGGGCAAAATCGATATGCCGGAGCTGCCCGATGGAATCTCCGGATATTGCTTCAAGGTTCTGTTTGTGCAGGGATGTGGGAAGGACCCCCCCTATGAGTACGAGTACCAGTAATGCGATGCACAGGTACAGGATCAGAACTCTTGACTGGAGCTTCATCAGTAAGGGGGAATGACCATTCAAATATGATAATTGTTTGCATTTACCGGTGAGATTGGCAGGAATGTTCCGCGATATCAGTCTTTTTTCCGGTCAAAGTGTCTTTTGCCAGAAAGAGTATTTTTTCATAAGACATTCCTGTCACGGGGCAGGGTTACTGAAAAAATACTGCCCACTCTTTGTTCGCTTTCCACATCGATAGTCCCACCCATGAGGTCCACCAGTTTCCGGCAGATGGATAACCCCAGGCCCGTTCCTTCGTACTGCCGGTTAAGCCCGGTATCAACCTGGCTGAACGGCCGGAACAGTTTATCCATATCCGCCCTCGCAATCCCGATGCCGGTATCTAGGACACGGATCGTAACCCGATCCTCCTGCCCTGAGCATTCAACCCTGACATGCCCCTTTTCGGTAAACTTGATCGCATTGGAGAGCTGGTTT
>JBAZQT010000087.1:0-9667 GCA_041645055.1 Methanoregula sp.
CCCTGTTTTTCCGAAAAAGCATGCCACAGCTTTGGCAGGTGCCACATACCTGTTGCTCCCAAATGCAATATCCAGTGTAATTATTGCATCCGGGACTTTGACTGCGTAAACGAAAGTCGCCCGGGGGTCACCACGCGGGTACTGAATCCTGACGAATCCATGGATATGGTTAAAAAAGTCGTGGAGAAGTACAACTACATCAAAGTTGTCGGCATTGCCGGACCCGGTGAACCGCTGGCAAACGACGAGACCCTTGAAACACTCCGCCGCCTCCATGACGAGTACCCTAACGTTATCAAATGCATCAGCACCAATGGACTTCTCCTGCCCGACAAGATTGACCTGCTTGAGAAATATGATGTCGGCAATATCACCGTCACCCTCAATGCAATCGATCCCGAGATCGGTGCCAAGATCTACCAGTTCATCGATTACAATGGCAAGCGCTATACGGGACTGGAGGGAGCAAAACTACTGCTTTCCCAGCAGATGAAAGGTATCGAAGAAGCAATAAAGCGGCACATGATAGTTAAGATAAATACCGTTTATATCCCCGGCATCAACGAAGATCATATACCGGCCATCGCAAAGAAAGTCGGGGAAATGGGTGTGTACACCTTCAATGTCATCCCGCTCATCGCCCAATACAAATTCGCCGATATCGCCCCGCCCACACAGGAAATGAAGAGGAAGATGCAGGACGAGTGCGGGAAATATGTCAAACAGATGCGTCACTGCCAGCGCTGTCGTGCTGACGCGATCGGCAAACTCGGTCACGATGTTCAGTCGTGTATGTACGAAAAGAAATAACTCTTTTAATTCTTTTTGTTCAATTTTTGGCTCTGTAGAAATCATCGGTTTTTATGATAGACCCATCTTGGGGCTACAGCGTCAGATGCCTCCGCCGGGGGGTCAAGGGGACGCTCCCCTTGGGTTGCCTCCCCCTCTGGGGGAGAGAGGGGGTCACTCTCATAATTATAGAAGAATATAACCAGATCGCAGGATAAAAATAGGATTTCTACAGAGCCCAATTATTAAAAAAATTAAGAAGGCAGTTTTGCGTTCGGAAGATCAATCCGTTCGCTGCTGGCCATAGTTATAATCCGATTCATCTCGTCAATCACCGGCTGCAATGACGGATGAATCGCAGAATCTTCAGCATTCACGGTCTTACTACGATAACTGATAGTATAACGGAAATAATCGGCAGTCCCATGCCTGGCGGTATAATTCCCCAGTAACATGGAAAACTGCGCTTCATTAAATATATTGGTAATCCGTTGAAGGTCGCTCTGGTTTAATGAAATCTCTGTACTGACCGTTTTTCGTGATATGACTGCGACCCCATTATCAAATATTACAAGCCGGTCGCTTAAACCTGCTATACCTCCGGTGCGCTGGTAATCGACAAATACCGCAGGAGGTACGGGACGCGACACGGATGGTGTCTTGACACCAAGACAACCGGATATCGCTACTGCTGCCAGGAGCACGACAATAAATGCGGCTATCCATTTCCTGATTATTCATCCCTCCATTGTTTTTATTTCCTAATGATCGACAATTTACAACTGCACTACTTCTGCCTTGGCAGGTTTTCCTGTAGATTTACGCCCGGTAACGTCTTCTAATACATTGATGAGATTGTCAAGTTTTTCGTTTTTAAACGCTTCCCTGAAGGCATGCAACTCTGCGGCATTCATAATCATGATCCCTTTTTTCTTCATGGGGAGCCCGTTTTCGCCGATAGGGTTGATATCAATGGCAAGGGAGGCGGCCCTGTTCTTGTACTGGGGAAGCCGGATGATCGAGACACCTTTAACCGAGGTGTTCTTGCGTTCCCAGTCCTGTCCTGATTCAACAAATTCCTTAAGACTTTCAGCTAGTTCCATAAGAACAACTTTTGATTTATATATTAAAAGGCTATCCGTTCTGATCCGGACCCGGCAAGTTCCATTGTATGCCATCGCGGGAAATTGCAGGGAAAAATACCTGGATGATTACCTGGCTTTTTGTAAGTAAAGATCTGGGTATACCATATATGGATTGAACAACAGACGTTACGATTGATATCCCTATGCCAAAAATCTCCCTTTCTGCAAACCAGCCATTCTCACTCGACCAGACGCTGGGATGTGGCCAGGTATTCCGCTGGGAGCGGACAGAAGAAGGGTGGTGGTACGGTGTAGTCGGGGACTGGGTTATTAAAATCCGCCAGGATGAATCAACTATTGTTTTTGAAGGAGCTAAAACCGCTTTCATTCGTCACTATTTTTCCCTGGATCTCAATCAGGAAGAGATAATAAAAACCATTGACAAGGATCCGTTCATCCATGCAGCGATCAGCAGATGCACGGGACTTCGCCTGGTCCGGCAACCGCCATGGGAGTGCACGGTCTCGTATATCTGCTCGACGAATTCCAACATTCCCACAATCCGGCGCAGGATCGCATCCATCGCGAAACAGTTCGGAAAAGCGATCGAATTCGAGGAAAAGACATATTACTCATTTCCCGACCCCTCATCTATCTCCTGCGAAGGATTTGAGGGACTGACGGAGTGTAAGCTGGGCTACCGCCAGCCCTATGTCTTTGGCACATCCTGTTCGGTCTTCAATGAGAAACAATGGGAAGAGACCATCCGCAATCTCCCGTACGAAGATGCCCGCAAAGAATTAATGAAACTGCACGGTGTCGGCCCTAAAGCTGCTGACTGCATCCTGCTTTTTGCATTCCAGAAGTACGAAGCCTTCCCGGTCGATGTCTGGATTCGCAGGATCATGCAGCAGAATTATATCAAAACCCTGAATCTTGAAGCCGGGCTCACCAACAGGGATTATGATACAATCCGCAGGTTTGCACGTGAACATTTCGGGGAATATTGCGGGTATGCGCAGGAGTATCTGTATGCTGCGCGAGATGGATGAGATTTCCGGATTATTTGTATACCTAGTTAACTAATTTCCTGATGAAATATTACGGAAGCTTCCGCCGCGCCCGAAGGGGTGTCCCCGCGGCGGCAAAAATCGGTTGCTATTTTTATTTCTCTACGATACCAGACTAAACCGACCTTGGCGAAGTGGGGATGCTTGCCCATCCCCACGAGCCCATTATCGTAATAGGATATTCGCATGAGGGAAAAACCAATACGAAAAATAAACTTAAACAACGACAAAAGAGAAAATAAAAAATAGAGACCGTTTAAGTCCCGATATCCCAGCTGCACTGGTATTTCTTCTGCTCTTTTGACTGCGCATCGATGGAAAGCCCGAGCGAAGAGAGCTTGAGGTTTGCGACCTGCTCATCGATCTCCCCGGGGACTTCGTACACGCCGCCTTTGAGCTTCTTACCGTTCTTGGCAATATACAGGGTACAGAGCGCCTGAAGCCCAAAACTTAAGTCCATGACCTCGATCGGGTGGCCCATACCTTTGGGAGTTGCAAGGTTGACAAGTCTGCCTTCAGCAAGCACGTGAACAGCCTTACCTTTGAGCATGAACGTCTCGATACCTTCGCGCTGGATGACCTTATCTGCATTCTTGTGGAGCCATTCGATATCGATCTCAACATTGAAATGTCCGGCATTGGACAGGATTGCACCGTCTTTGAGTTTCTTGAAATGTTTCTGGTTGATAACAGCCACATTGCCAGTTGTGGTGATGAAGATATCACCAAGCGCTGCGGCCTCGTCCATGGTCATGACCATGTACCCGTCCATGTGCGCTTCGAGAGCCCGGCGGGAGTCGATCTCGGTGACGATGACCTTGGCGCCCAGCCCGTGAGCCTTCTTTGCCAGACCCCGCCCACAGTACCCATACCCAGCGACGACCACGTACTTGCCGGCGATCAGGGTGTTGGTCGTGATCATGATCGACGTGAGTGCACTCTCTCCGGTCCCGTGAACATTGTCAAAGAACCGCTTCATGGGGGTATCGTTCACCGCGATGACCGGGAACTCAAGCTTGCCTTCTGCCGCCATGGCCCGGAGGCGGTGGATACCGGTGGTTGTTTCCTCGCAGCCGCCAATAACGGTTTTTAACAGTTTACGGCGCTTGGTGTGGATGTAGTGGATCAGGTCCATCCCATCGTCTATCGTTATGGTCGGGTTTGCATCAAGAACCTGATCGATGGCAGCGTAGTATTCATCAACCGTGCATGCACGTTTCGCATAACAGTGGACATTCTTCACATGGTTGAGTGCCTCTGCAACATCGTCCTGCGTCGAGAGCGGGTTGCATCCCGTGATATGCACCTCTGCTCCACCGGCTGCGAGGGTTGAAACGAGGTTGGCAGTCTTGGCTTCAACATGGAGCGCCATACCAATCGTCATTCCGGCAAACGGTTTTTCCTTGACAAACTGTTTCTTGATTGCGGCGAGCACCGGCATGTACTGCGCAGCCCATTCCATCTTCAGTTTTCCTGAACTCATAAAAATCACCCGGGGACTTGTGCTCTTTATGGCACCTTCCCGTATCCTGTCGTACCCTATGAATAGGCATGCCAAGTTACATAAAAACTCCGGGGTTCGGACAGATACATCGGATTAATCCGGATTACCGTGCTTTCTAGAAATATAGATAGGGATTGCACACCCAGATTCTTATCAATGGTGCTCACACGACGGATCATTCCCTGCCTCGATCTCAAGGATGGAAGGGTGGTCAAGGGGACGAATTTTCTCGGTCTGCGGGATGCCGGTGACCCGGTGGAGCTGGCAGAGCGCTACAATGAGCAGGGTGCCGATGAAGTTGTGTTTCTCGATATCACGGCATCGAAAGAAAAACGGGGCATCATCATCGAGCTTATCAAACGGGCAGCAGACCAGCTCTTCCTCCCGCTGACAGTCGGAGGAGGTATCCGTTCGTTAGAGGATATCCAGCAGATTCTCCGGGCCGGCGCCGATAAGGTGAGCATGAACACAAGTGCCGTACACGATCCTACCCTGATCACCCGGGGTGCAGAATCGTTTGGCACCCAGTGCATCGTTGTCGCCATGGATGTGCGCCGGAATTTTACCCTGAACGAAAAAGCAATCCCCGTGTTTCTTGAAGACGGGACAAAGTGTTGGTATGAAGTGATCATCTACGGGGGAAGCAAACCGACCGGTATCGATGCCGTTGCGTGGGCAAAGGAAGCAGAGGAGCGAGGGGCAGGAGAGATCCTGCTCACCAGCATGGAGACCGATGGCACAAAGAACGGGTTTGATCTTGCCGTTACTGCTGCAATCTCTGACGCAGCCGGCATCCCCGTAATCGCCAGTGGCGGTGTGGGTAATTTATCACATTTCTATGACGGGTTTACCAAAGGAAAGGCCGATGCCTGCCTTGCGGCAAGCGTCTTTCACTTTGGGGAGTTCACGGTAAAAGAGGTAAAAGAGTATCTCAGAGAACGGGATATCCCGGTACGGCTCTGAGATCGAACTCGAACGCAGCAACTGAGTGCTCGAGTTCGAATGCGTTCAATACCGCGGGATGGATCTCGCCAAAGACACCAATCTTTTTTCCGGCCACGATAATATCCCCCCGGCGACCTTCAATGAAGGCTGCGTCGGCTGATTCCTTCACAGTATAGTCTATGGAGAGCTCATGGAGCATCGCATCAGCAGAGGCGTAAGCCTCAGAAAAGTCCGCGTCCGGATGCGTGCTTACTCCGGCTGCCTGCTGGTAGGTGAGACAGGAGTCCACGACATCGCCCACGGTAAAGAGGCGCTGCGGGAGTTCGCGATGCCGGTTCAGGGTTAAAAATTCAAGGAGCAGGGGCAGAAGCTCGGTCCTGACCACCGTGTTCTCGATACTGATCGGGTGCATGACATGGAGAACTCCCTTCTTTTCATCGCGCTGCATCTTTTTGTAGAGCACATCCTCATTAGTCAGGGTAAACGGCATCACTTCGAGGTAGCCAAGACCACAGAAGGCCTCACGGGCCAGGGCTGCGTTGACCTGCACCGGGTGAGGTTTTCCCACGGTAAAGGTTTTGGGCGGCTGGCTTTCGAGCCGGTCATACCCGTACGCAATCGCCACATCTTCAAAGAGGTCCCAGTCGTGCATAATGTCAGCACGGTAGCAGGGCACCTGTACTTTCACCGTGTCTGCACCTGCCGGTTCGGCACCAAAGCGCATTTTCCGGAGGAGTTCTGCCATCGATGCTGCGGTCAGCTCGATGCCAAGAAGTCGTGAGCACTCACTCACGCTCACCGTCCGTTCTGCGGGAGCAAGAGTAGGCGTCTGTACGCCACCGATATCGACACTCTCAATCTTCGCACCTGCTTCAGCCATCGCGGTGCAGATGATATTGACCGCTACACTGACCGCCCGTTTGTCGGTGCCGGTCGTATCGAGAAGGATGTTCTTCGTATCGATGGTGACTCGTGTCCGCTCGCCATTGATGATCGGGGGGAACGAGAGAACATGATCATCGTCATCGACAATCAGCGGATAGAGTGGGAAATCCCTGACTATCTTTGCATAGTCCCGGCCTTTCGGGTGTTTGTCGAGGATCTCTGTCATCGTCATCTTGTCTTTGAAATCGAGAGGGATGAAACCCCTGCTCGGCCGGGAGGCGATGTAATGGAAAGGAGGCTTGACGGTGTCCATATCATGGATGCCGATCGCCACTTTGCTCCTGCCCCTGCCAACCGCCCAGTGGAGCGACTCCTGCAGGGACATGATGCTCTGGATCGATTCGTCATCGAACGAGACACCACGGATGACCGCTGCCCCGAGCACAGGGCGGATGTTCGCAAGCGCGGGATCGACCGTGAATTTTATGCCGGATGGCTTGACCGGGTATGACGAGAGACCGGTCTCGATCCCGAGATAGCCCCGCATGGCCCGGGCCACGCCTTCCGGAGAGAAGAGGTCAGGGCGGTCCGGGAAGAACTCCACGTCCGCATGGTCCTCTTCGATCCGCTCAACATCCGAGCCGATGAGTGCGACCTTGTCGAGAATTGTTTTGCGGTCGGTCCGTGTCAACCGTTCGAGATACTTGTAGGGAAGCGTGATGACGGCCATGTTAGATCCCTCCCTTTGTGTGGCGCAGCGAAGGCGTCTCGCGGAGGAACGCCACATCGCTCTTATGCAGAAGGCGAAGATCCTTGAGACCGAGACGGAGCATCGCGATCCGGCTCACGCCAAGACCCCAGGCAAGGACCGGATAATTGATCCCGATCGGTGCAGTGACCTCTTCGCGGAAGACTCCTGCGCCTCCCATCTCAATCCAGCCGATCCCGTCAACATACACTTCGGCATCGAGGCTCGGTTCAGTGTAGGGGTAGAACGAGGGTTTGAAGCGCACGCTCTCGAAACCCATACGGTTGTAGAACTCGCGGAGGATCCCCAGCAGGTTCCCGAATGAGACATTCTCGTCCATAACGATCCCTTCGAGCTGCTCGAACTCCGCAAGGTGAGTAGTGTCGATCGTCTCGCGCCGATAGACTCTTCCGACACAGAATGCTTTCACGGGGGGGTTCGGGTTGTTCGCAAGGAACTGAATCGAGACACTGGTCGTGTGGGTCCGGAGCACGCACTGCTCGGCCTTCTCTTCCTTCCAGACTCCACCCCAGCCGGTTGATGAGGTCTCGCCACCGCACTCGTGCATCGCCTTCACTTTCTCGTATCCTTTCGGGAGCGGGAGGGTCTCCCGGAGATAGAACGTGTCCTGCATCTCGCGGGCCGGGTGGTCCTGCGGCTGGAAAAGAGCGTCGAAGTTCCAGTAGGACTGCTGAACAATCCCGCCGTAGAGTTCCGTAAAACCCATCTCAAGGAGGATCTCCCGCATCTCGCCGATGATCCGCTGGTAGGGGTGAATCTTTCCGGGGTACGCTTTTTTGGGAAGTTTGCTCACGTCATACTTGCGGAGATTGAGGTTCTTCCATTCACCGGAGATGATCTGGTCGCGGGTGATAGTGCCGGTCTCCCCACGGAGATCGAGACCTTGTTTCACGAGCGCAAGCCCAACGGGAGTGATGGCGATAGCATACCGGACGGTTTCTGATTCCTGCAAAATACCGCGTTTGATGAGCTCCTTTGTCCGCGGATCAGCATCGGACGGATTTTTCAGGGAGGATTCATCTGCATCGGTAGACGCCCCGGCGGTTTTTGTAACAGAAGTACCTTCGACTTTAACGAGGCCCTTCTTTCTCAGCTGGCCAAACCCAATCTTAAACGCTTCGTGCTTCTGGAGATCGGCAAGTGTAGTTCCCGGCAGGATAAACCGTAGGAGCTGTGTCTCGGGAAGCCCGTTCTGTGCATAGGCCTTCCCCTCATCAGTGTATACAAATTCCTTTACCACAACCCGCTCAACCGTGGCAAGTCCCTTGTCCCCGGCAAGGTGCGCCCACTGCACCACTGCTTCAGGAGTTGCATCCAGCAGACCCGCGAGATGAGGGGCATCCGCCTTCTTCTCCTTCTCAAGTATTGCAAGCAGCCGTTTCTCGTTCTGCGTCAGTTCCGCCATCTCACACCTCAATCCGGTCCATAGCCATGTCCATCTTCTCTTTAAAGTCGTGCAGGAAAGCAACAACGTGTTCCGCCGTCTCTTTCTTGCACTGGCCGCAGGTGATCTCGCCACCCGTGCATTTCCGCCGGATCTCTATCAGCTCCGAATCATCGGTCACCATGTGGAAGAGGTTGAGCAGGTAGAGCGAGCACTTATCCGGCTCGCCGCCAAGCCGCTTCTGCTCTTCCAGAGTCACCCGTCCACCTGTGATCCCGCTCATCACTTTCTTTCTTACAACCGCCTCGGACTCGTAGAACGAGATGATGCTCTCCGGGACACTGCTCGACATCTTACCGCCCGTAAGTCCCGGCATGAAGATATGATACGTAGAAGAGGGCGTGTAAAATGCATACCCGCCATGAGCCCGCTCGATCTCCCGCACCTTTGCACTCACATCAACACACTGTGCATCTTTGATATCCACGTGACCTTCGTATTTTTTCGCGTGCGGGAATGCCTTTTTCACTGCATCGAGCGCCGCTTCCGGTGCATTCTTGGACCGGACGCTGATATACCCGTCCCGCTCCTCAACGGTGAACATCCGCATCTTGTGGGCAACTCCCCGGGTGAGCCGGATATGGGGGTCCTGGTCAACACCGACCGGCACAAGGGTCGGGGCAGGTTCCCGGTCAATCTGGGGATACAGGATATCGGCAACCTGCGTGATCACGCTGTCCGCGTGGGCGATATCGGTCTCCGGTGAGAATCCGTAGATCGCAGAAAGGTCCGAGAAGTTTACCTTCATAGCCGCTTCGAACGCGAGATCCTTGAGCCGTTCGTTCCTGCTCTGGAAATACGTGGTTCCCTCAAATCCAAGTGCATACAAACAGGCGAGATACTCCTTGCCGTATTCCCGGCATTTCTCCCATGAAAGGTCCCGGACCGCGTGTGCTTCACGGTCGGCGATGGTCACGTACCCGTTGCCGCCCTGCTGGACGTGCCAGACCACTTCCTTCATCACCATCAGGTGTCCGAGATGCGGGTGGCCGCTCGGCATGAACCCGGTGAGGATATGGAAGGGCGTGCGGTTCCGGATCGCCATCGCTATCGGGCGGTAGTCCCGGTGACCGACAACAATGTTCCGCCGCATAAAATAAGGAACGGAAGGGAGATCAGGAAGTACCGAAGCGATCGGATCGATACCAAAATCGGCAAATGTTTTTTCGATGTCGA
>JBAZQT010000013.1:0-51782 GCA_041645055.1 Methanoregula sp.
TGAGATCCACAAGGAAAAAATCTTGAACAAGTATCTCAAAAAAATGATACTAAAAAAAAGGTTGTAAAGAGGAATATTTCCCTTCACCCAAGTTTCCATACTGCACTATTCTTATAATCGAGATTGCTCACAACGTATGTTGTGTCAGGAGAGAAAGATGCGGGTATATCATAGATGAGATAACCCTCTAACGGAGAATCGTAAGGTTGAATGTACTCAACGGGATCCCGTTGCCCTCTCTGGTAACGATATTGGGAGTCAGAAACAGTGTCAATAATCACATCAGAACCGTGAACAGAAGAATAACTGTACGTTTGTCCATTAGTGTAAACTACAAATTGTTTTGCTGAAGGAGCAAATATCGTATTCTGACCTGTATTCTTAACACGGATATATATGAACAGGAAGGTGTGACCTTCTTGCGGTTTCTCCAGATTATAGCCCCGCTGGAGCTCAAGCGGTTGCGACGCATCTAACATTTCACGGGGACTGTTCCATGAGGGATCCGTCCAGCTGTACGTTGGTTTTACACCGTACATGTATACCGTTGCTTTTCCGTTTTGTTTCTCGTCTCCAAAAGTGGCATACTCATTCAGGGCCAGAGCATTTGGAAATGGATTTGCGGCCTGTGTTGGTGCCAATTTCACCGCTGCCGTTGTGGGTACTGCTGTGGGAACAGCAGTGGGTGTTTGAACTGCCGGGGATGAACTTGTGCATCCCGATGAAAAGAGTACTAAGAACAGTACTCCAATGACTGCGATTGTGTAAATGATTTTCATTTTTACCTCCTACTTTTTTCATGCCCTGTTACTGTACAAGGCATAAGAAGCCGGTGTGTTATGATCACACTGTTTTTTCTATTACCTGATTTTTCGTTGTGGTCTTCATTTTTTACAATCTTGAAGCATCCCTGTTAAAAGGGGTGATTTTTCGGGCCAGTACAACGTATGATGCATGGCATTTTTCCGGTCTGAACAACAAGATCGTTTTCATCAGGAATTCAGATCGGTTGTGCATTTATCTCAGGGGGGAGCAGCTTTTTGAGGAGCATATCCGGCACCTGTTTTGAGGTATGGATTGCCATATCGAAGTATGCCTGGTTATCCCGATTACCTTTATACTTCAGGTTTATCTGGAAATTTGTATCAATGAGCGGAATTGCACCGAGTGTTGTGATAACTGCCCGACGTTCTGCTATAACCCGGTCTTCTCCAACTACGAGTTTCTGGCGATCGCCATCAATATCCGAGATTACTTCATTCTGGTACGAGAGCACAGAGATGTGTGAGTTTCCAATGGTTATTGGCTGACCTTCAGAAAAAGTAACACCATAGTTGGAGGTGAATGGTAAAGTACTACCGGGAGTCACATTCATAACAGATACTGACAGTGTCAGCAAAGCTACCACAGCTATAATGATGACGATAGCAACAAGGGACACGATGATCTTTATTCCGGTTCCAAGGCCCCCCTTTTGTTTTTCCCGTGCACGTTCCTCTTCCAATCCCTGTTTCCGTCCCTTTTCTGTTGCCTGTACCCGCTCCCGCTCTTTGTTCTGTTCTTCTATCTGTCCCTTTTGCCGGGCCAATTCCCGGCCTTTTTCATCATCCCGTGAAATTATGTCATCCATGTGAAACCTACTTGTTTTTTTTTGAATTTTTTTCATCATTCTTTCAAATTCAGGTTTTATTTTCCGGATAATGTTGTAAATGAGATAGAGCCATCATCCAGTTTTCTCACCCGAGTAAGTACCCGAATCAGAGCAAAGCGCTATATTGAGGAAATAGTATAAAAACTGTATCTGACGTTGCAAAATTTGAAGAGAGAAAATCCAACTTCTTCTTTTTTCATTCAGATTTCTTGAGATTTTCGAACTCCAGATGGTGTTGAATTAAAAATGGATAATGATAAAAAAAACTGTACCTCAAAACGATAAGCAAGAATAGTTTTCTCACATTTTCCAGGATTCATATTGGTATATTAGTATATTGGAATTTCTCGTGAAATCGAAATCCATACCATTTTAATTTTCTTTTTCCAGCAGAGTGTCTCTTTGCAATAAATGAAAAAAACCATGAAGTATATCTTCCCCTCCGGCATAAACGATGCCCATCAAGGAGTATACTATGACAGATACTAAAAAAAGTGCAGGAAAAAAAATTTCCCTTGTTATTACCGTAGCATTGTTGTTCCTGATGACTGCCGCCATAATTCCCGGTGTGATTGGGGCTTCAAACGTGGATCTTGGATCGGCCGGTAATTATGCGATCCTGGCAAAATCAGGAATCACAACAACAGGAGCAACAAAAATCACCGGAAATATTGGTGTCAGCCCAATTGCTGCTTCGTCAATGACCGGATTTGCTCTTAGCATGGATGCCTCGAATCAATTTTCGAGATCATCCCTGGTGACTGGAGGAGTATATGCATCTAACTATGCGCCTCCAACTCCCGCTACTATGACAACTGCGATAAGCGCGATGGAAACTGCATACACAACCGCCGCAGGAAGACCCACTTCCAATGTAGCTGAATTGTTTGCAGGAAATCTCGGAGGAAAGACCCTTGCCCCCGGTGTTTATAAATGGTCTTCCGGGGTGCTCATTCCCCCGGCAGATACTCTGACGTTAGATGCCCAGGGTGATGGCAATGCAGTCTGGATCTTCCAGGTCGCAGGAGACCTTACTATGAATTCTGCTTCGAGGATTGTTTTGAGTAACGGTGCTAATGCCAATAATGTCTATTGGCAGATAGCCGGTCCAACGGGTGTGAAAATTGGATCAGGAGCTCATATTGAAGGAAATATACTCGCTCAAAAGGCGATCACCATGGATAGTGGAGCATCACTCAATGGCAGGGCACTGGCACAGACTGCAGTTACCCTGATTGCAAATACCGTAACAGCACCAACGTCCTCCGCAATCATTCCGGCACAAACCGTTGCACCAGGGCAGTATCCTTCACCGTCTCAAACAGCTGTACCGGGTCAGACTATTGCACCTGGACATTACCCTGCACCGGGACAAACTATTGCTCCAGGGCAAACGTATGCACCGGGGCAGACTATCCCCCCGGGACAATTTGCCCCAACACAAACAGCTGTACCTACTCAAACAGGACCACGAGGAGTCAGTAGCGTACGAATCGCGAATGTTGGTGGAAACACTGTGGTTGATTTCGTGGAGGTACTTGGCACCGGACATAACGATCTTATTGTCACCGGCTATGAGGCATATGAACCCGGGATGGATATGGCAACGCCACCCGGCACGGTTTTCCACTATTTCGATCTCAAACCAGCACGTTATACAACTATTGATAATTCATTAGTCTCCTTTGCCGTACCGGTATCTTGGCTTGAGGATCACAATATCAATCCACAGGATGTGACAGTCTACCAGAATTATAATAACCAATCATGGACTGCACGGTCAACATTATTCTTAAAAATTGATGGCTCTCAGGCTCGCTACTCCGTATCAACCCCGGATTTAAATTCACGGTTTGTAATTACCGGGCAGGTTTCACCGTACGCCACATGGGTGCAGACAGCAGAACCCACAAGTTCACCTAGTGTCACCTATTATGCACCGATAGTACCTACGGTAGCACAAATAGCGCCGGCCATGATGGCACCAACACAATCACCCCTCCCTGTCTGGGTACCGATATCTGCGGTAATAGGTTCACTGATGATAATAGCAGTATTTTCCGGCCGACGCGGGAAAAATTCCTAACCGGGAATCACTCTTTCCTTTTTTTTATATTTTTGAACATTACCCATCTATCATGCCTTCAAGTCTTGAGGTAGGTGGGGGGTCGCACAGGTACATTTAGCAGGCCGTGACACAAGCCGTGACCCAGCATTCAACCAATTATTCCTGGCAGATTAACGGTATTGAGATCATTTCCCTGGATTGCCAAAATCTGATGGATGTCCGGGCAGAAATTATCAAATGTACCCATGTGATCCCCTCCAGTCCTTCATGAATTATTTGATTGTTTTGTCCAAATTCACGTCAAAGACTTGTTTTTTTGTGTCGGAGTCCGTAGAGGGGGTCATATGGGTACAGTTGGAATATCTGGGTGATTTCCGGTACCTCACGGGTTATGTAGGCCTGGATGGCAAAAGTCCCGGAGCAAAGGGACAAGAAGTACTTCGCGGATTTTGCGCTGTTCATTCTTTGTACCCTCTCCAAAAAGGAATTGATCCGCTGGGAGTAACCGGTTGTCGCATAAACGATGAACGTACTGTAGACGAATCCGTTGGGTTTTTCCGTGTTTCATTTTCGATTTATACCCGCCAAAATTCTTAAAAAGCATCCACAACGAAAAAAACAATAATTTCTACAGAGCAGGAAGTAAGGCATTTATATGCGGCTCCAGACTGCGGATATACCCCATCTGACAAATGAAACCAGTGCCTAAAAATCAACTTTAGCTATCGTAAAGTAGCGAAGTCAGGTAATTGTTCCAACAAGGGGAAAAATCCTGTATCCTATATGTCTACCGATCTGCACAGAAAATTAAGGACATACAGCAGACTCTGTTTCATCGGGAATATTAAGAGACCTTCCTTTTCAACGGATAATTTTTACATCTTTTTTGGATGGGCTCAATATTGCAATAATTGCTCCAATAATTGCAATAATCGGGTAAGTATATCCTCCGGACCAGCATGAATGTTGACCATCAAGGAGGATTATATGTTGAACAGTACGAAAAAAAGCGGGAGAACTAGTTTCTCCCTTGTTATTACCGTCGCATTAATGTGCCTGATGACAGCCGCGATTATTCCCGGCGTGATGGGCGTTGCAACAGATGTAGATCTTGGAACGGCCGCGAATTTTGCGATCCTGTCAAAAACGGGGATCACTGATGTCCCACTTTCCACGATTGTAGGAAACATAGGTGCTAGCCCAATCACTGCAGTTGCGATCCAACCAACGTGTCCAGAAATAACCGGAACGGTTTATGGTACCGATGCAACATATGCTGGTGGTGCATGTTATGCTGCACTTGACGTTACAACTGCGCCCACTGCAGTAAGTGACATGGAAACTGCTTACACTACCGCAAATGGCCAAGTAACTGCTCCGATAGTACTTCCGGGAAGTCTCTCCGGGCTGACACTCGCCCCGGGTCTGTACAAAACGGCAGGTGGCGTATTAATTCCTGGAGATGTCACTCTGGACGCCCAGGGTGATGCAACTGCGGTCTGGGTATTCCAGATTGGAGGAACTCTTGATATTAGTGCTAATAAAAAAGTCATCCTTGCTGGTGGTGCCCAGCCAGATCACATCTACTGGGTAGTTGCCGGGGACACGACCCTCGGAGCAAACTCTATCTTCAATGGAAATATTCTGGATCAGACATTGATCGCAATGGGAACCGGCGCAACATTAAACGGAAGAGCCTTAGCGCAAACTGCAGTTACTATGGACCACAATATTGTGAATGTCGCTGTGCTGAGAGTAGGTCCTGTAGCAAATTTCGCGTTAACTAATGCAACCAGGACCGTTCCTAACACGGTGCGCTTTACAGATGGTTCCACTAAGGATTCAACTGCAACACTAACTTGGGCATGGGACTTTGATAATAATGGAGTCATTGACAGTACCCTCCAGAGTCCATTGTTCACGTACAATGCAGTAGGAGTGTATACATCAAACCTGACCGTTACTGATAGTTTCGGGGCAGTTTCTCAAAAACTCGATACGGTTACAGTCTATGAAGCACCTGTAGCAGATTTCACATTTACGAATGCAACCGGGACCGTTCCTAACACGGTACGCTTTACCGATGCTTCCACCAAAGATCCATCATTAACTATTAGCAGCTGGGCATGGGACTTTGATAATAATGGAGTCATTGACAGTACCATCCAGAGTCCATTATCCAAATACAATCTCGCAGGAGTATTCACGCCAAACCTGACCGTTACTGATAGTTCCGGAGCAGTTGCCACAAAGATGCTTAATACAGTTACGGTGTATCAAGCCCCTGTAGCAGATTTCACATTTACGAATGCAACCGGGACCGTTCCTAACACGGTACGCTTTACGGATGCTTCCACCAAAGATCCATCATTAACAATCAGCAGCTGGGCATGGGACTTTGAAAATAATGGAATCATTGACAGTACCGTCCAGAGTCCGTTGTTTACGTATAGTACAGTAGGGATATATACTACCAATCTGACCGTTACTGATAGTTTCGGAGCAGTTTCTCAAAAACTTGGTACGGTTACCGTGAATTCAGCCGTAGGCCCAACCATAACCGGTATTTCACCGGCATCCGGCCCGACTGCTGGTGGCACGATCGTAACCATCACCGGGACGAACTTAGCTTCAACAACTGGTGTAACCATTGATGGTTTAGCAGTTGCGTACACGGTTATCAGTGCGACTTCGATCAAAGCAACCACGACGGCCCATGCCGCAGGATCTGTTAACATCGTTGTCACGACACCTGATGGCACTGCAACCGGATCAGGAGCAACGGGGTACACCTATGGAAGTGCAACAGCCGTGAATCTTGGAACTGCTGGCAACTTTGTTATCCTTTCAAAAGCAGGGATTACCGATGTCCCTACATCTGATATTCGTGGAAACATTGGAACCAGTCCAATCACCGGTGCCTCTATTACCGGATTAGGATGTCCCGAAGTAACGGGGATAATATACACGGTCGATGCTACTGGCCCTGCATGCAGGGTGGTAGACCCGGCCTTACTGGGTACGGCTGTAACCGATATGGAAGCAGCATATATCGACGCAGCAGGACAAACCCCAACGGATTATCTTAACGCTGGAAGTGGTGAGCTTGGCGGACTGACACTAGCTCCCGGTCTCTATACGTTCACAACTGATGTGACCGTATCAACAGATGTCACCCTATCAGGAGGTCCAAATTCTGTATGGGTATTCCAAATCCCAGGAACTCTTGATATCAGCTCGGGTAAACATGTTATCCTCAGCGGGGGTGCTCAGAAACAAAACATATTCTGGCAGGTTGCTGGTGTAACTACCCTAGGAACAACATCCGTGTTCGAGGGAACTATCCTGAGTCAAACTAAAATTGCTCTACAAACCGGTGCATCATTAAACGGCAGGGCCCTGGCTCAGACTGAGGTCACTCTTGACTCGAATAAAATAAATGTACCCGCACCGACTCCGGTACCCGTTATTAATTATGGAGCGGAGAGTGAAGGAAACACTAACAACCCCACAAGCCCCGCTAGTCCCGTGGCATCCGGGCAGCTGGCACCAATTCTCCCATCATTGATAACACCTGTTATCGGAGCCGGTTCAATTGTGAGCATCCCGTTTGTCGCAGATATTACTGACATGCCGGGAGTAGCAGTATCATGGGCGACCGTTATCGATGATGCTCCGGCAATGAACAGCAAGGTTACCACTGCTATCTTACCAAATGTAGACCAGTCGACGCTGAATGCGTTAATAACCGAACTTAACCGTGGTGGACTGGACATAAGTAACCTGGCATACGGCATGGCTATCCAGCAGACTGGCGTAAACACACTAAGCCCAACGCATGTATCCATGAGTGCCTCCCAGAGTTGGGTTACCCTGAGTGGCGGGAGAGACAACATAAGGATCATCGGGATAGCTAACGATGGCACAACTGAAGTATTGAACACCTGGTACGACGGGTACGATCATAATAGCGGGTACCTCATATTCAAAGCAACATCAATACAAAGCGGTCTTGGAACATCATACTGGCTGGTCGCAGTAAAACCATACACACCGGCACCCGCAACAATATCGATCGAACCGGTAACAATGCCGATCTCATCACCAGTAGCACCAGTCTCATCAATAGCACCTGGTACAGGTCAGATGGCACCTACCCAGGCTCCTGCAACAACAACCAGTACCTCAACTGGTATTCCCATAATATTAGTTGGCGGGATCCTCGCAGCACTTGTATTAATCGGCGTCGGAGTAATAACATATACCCGGAGAAACAAGTGAAGAGAGTAACACCTTTCCTCACAATCCTCCTTTTTTACTCCTGTCTGTTGAGGGATAAAAGAAAAAATTAAAAAAACAACTTTCATGTTCAACCGGGTCCACAAAAATCAAGTACCCGGTTATTGCGCTGAAAATGTGAATTAAACAAAATTTAAAAGATTATGTCCTGAATAAAGATCACTCCAGAAAAAATATCAGTGGTTTAAAACCCGGAGCATTTTAAAACCATAAAATGGATCCGGCATGTAAGGAATCAATTGATGCAAACATCTCCATGAATCGAGTGAACGAATGCCATGAACTATCGCCAGCATATCCTGATTATTGGTATAATTTTAGGGATCGGGATCGTGGCAGTACTATCAGGAATACTGACATACATGAATGCCGGTGAACCGACGATGAAAACACCTGCTGAACGAATCCAGGTCGCTCCCCCGGTACAACCGACCCCGGGTAAAAATACAACAACCGATATTTCCCTATACAATCTTTTTCTGTCAACTGTTGATGACTCCAATGGGAAACCTCTTGGAAGCGTTTCTGTTTATTTCGATGGGGGATATAGTGGTTCCACTTCTGATAAGGGAACAATCGGCATCCTGAATATCAGCCGGGTATCTGAGGGCCGGCATACGATACGGGCGACAAAATCCGGTTATACAGAGTTCTCGCAAACCCTCATCATTCCAAATGATTCACCGGCAAAAATCAGATTGCAGGCACAACAGCTCGTCCCGGTACAGGAATCTGGTTCACATACTACGAAAATTGATGTTGTCTTTGTTCCCTCGGGCACGTCATACAATTGCGCTGAACAAAAGAAAATTTCTACAACCCGGTATGTCACCGACCGAAGTTCTTTCATCGCCGATGTCAACAGGATCGTTAACAAATCACTTTTCACCCTGGACTCGATTACTGATAAAAACGACCCGATACCTGCCGACTACCGGGACCGGTTCAATATTTATTATTATTATGACTCCTCCGAATTCGCTGATGCTTTTTCCGGGTGTGCAGGAACGGTTCCGGAGAAATTCTGGAAAACCGTGCCCTTTGCAGATATCGTCATTATCTTATACCCAACCTATTACACTCTCGATACCGGTCCACCCTGCGAGCCAAACGGCTGCGTCAATCCCGGTACGGGCAGGAGCTGGATGAAAATCCCGGCCGATCAGCAATCCCTCTTCCTCCACGAGTGCGGTCATGCAATCTTTGGGCTTATCGATACCTACTGCGGCGGGACATTATACTGGGAGAATAAACCTGTCCCGAATGTATGGTCATCTCAGGATAGCTGTATGAGTTATGCCATATCAAATTCGTGGGACTCGTCAGCATGCCGGCAGATCCTACAGAAGAACCCGGCAGGTTGTACAAAGGAGTTCTGGCGTTGGGATGCCGATCCGGATATTATGCATGAAGGATATTCGGGCACATTCGGGAAAGCCTCAACCATGAGAATTACGTACATTTTCAATAACATCAATACATGGGGGAAGACAACATGAAACCTTCATCCGTTATTATGATAATCTGTATCTGTCTTATCCTGTCCGGTATTCCCGGAACGGTCGCGATTGATTCTCCCCAGTACGACAAAAGCGTGAACATCTATCTGAAGATAGATAATGGACAAATTACTGCGAAATCTACTGAGATACTTTACGGCACAGCTCCAAATCCCTTCCCCACGCAAGAGGGTTTCAAAGGAGAACTTGTCGCTGCTGATGGATCGATTGTGAAAACATTCACCGTCTGGGATCCAAGGGTCCAGTTCGGAGATGTTATCGTAAGTGATGCAAATATTCCCCGGATCCACGGTGTCGTGGATCGCCAGAATCCAGTAGATTCGGTTGTTATCTTCCCATTCGACCCTAAGGTTACCGAGTTCAGATTGTATAATTCTGCGGAAGGTACACTCCTCACTTCGGTAGACTTAAAACCCCACATTGATTCATTCTTTGCTTCTTACCCTAATGATCCAGATAATCCTGCTTTGTACGGATCGAAGGCTCCGCTAACGGTAAATCCAATCCAGACCATGACAATGGATCCTGTTGTAAAGTTATCCGGACAAGTTTGGGGAATACTAGTCATTGGAACAGGTGCTGTGCTCATCCTTATTGGAGCATTTGCTTCTGTCTGGTTCCTGCGAATGAAACCTAAAAGTATTCTTATCGTTGATGACAACCAGGATATCATCGCTGTGATTGACGGTATGCTTAAGCTAAACGGGTATGTTACCCGGACCGCCACGAGCGGTGAGGAGTGCCTTAAGGAACTAGAATCCGCAGTCCCTGATCTCATCCTGCTGGATATTGGGATGGAACCGATGGATGGATGGGAAACCCTCAAACGGATCAAGAAAAACCCGACGTTTAAGGGTATCCCGGTCATGATGCTCACGGCACTGCGGCTCACGCCAAAGGATGTCGAAAATTACGGTATATTTATCGAAGATTATGTTATGAAACCAGTAACTGAAGAAAACTTAAAAAATGCTATAATTCACATATTTGCCAGACGAGAGATGATCAAGGAACAAATTGCCGTAGCAACAGGAGCTGGTGCCGACCGGGATAAAGTCTGTGAATGCGCCCGCCTTACCCGGATTGTTGATGTCAACAAACGATTACATGATCTTCTAATCAAGACCTATGATCTTGAAGCGGGAGTGATGCAGGGTGCCGAGAACGAGATGGTGCTTGCTATTAAAAACCTTGAAGGGACTTTCAGGAACCAGGAGAACCGGCTCGAACAGATCCAGCGAAGTCTTGGTTCCAGTCTGATGATATGAGATCTTAATTCCTTAAAAAACGCATAGGATTTTGACAATTTAAATCCTTTTTTGGTTCAACCCAGGAATTACTAAATCACGGTATCCGATAGAATAATTGTTCAATATGCGCTGAAACCAGGTAACAATTTGTGGATGCGATCAATTCCCTTTTTAAAAAACATACTATTTAGTTTGAGGTCATTTTTTACATTGTTATTCGATGTTGTCATTGCAATAAATGTTGCAATAAATGCAATACCCCGTGAAGTATATCACCGAAGATGGCATGAAGAATGTGTATTAAGGAGAATAGCGTACACTATGGAAAAAATCAAGATTCAGTTTAAAGAATCTGAATATGAAATATACTATAATTATTGTCATAGTTACTATACTGTTTACGATAGCACGAGAAAACAATCGATTCAGTTGTTTATTGATTTATTTGAAAAAGATATGCTTCCTCTTGAGGAACATGACCTTAAAGAAGTTTCTTCATTTTTCTCAAAAAATTCTGACAAATTACTTGCTGAGCCTCAGGTTCTTGGAGAAAATAATTCATTAATAGATCTCCACCAGTTTCAAGTCAGCAGGGACATACAGTTTCTTATTCAGGATTTTGAAAAAATATACCGGCTCATCGAGAAAAAAGGGATTGCATCAAATTATATTCTTATATTGGCTATGTTCTCAAAAATTATTGATGAGGAAAAAATTGCAAATACGTTAGCGGTTGATGAACAGGACAGGAAAACAATTGATTTTTTCGCTCCAGAAATAGCTGAAATTATCCGGACACGATTGGGTTCAGATCATGGATGGGAACGGGTTCTTTACGAATTAACTTGCATTGTGCGAAAGTTTAACCTGGCGTCACCCCCTCAGAAAATCAGCCAGAATGCTCTTTTTATCCTGGCATCGGCCGTAGTCAATCATGTTAATCGCTTTGTAGAGCCTGAAGAAATCCGTTCGACACTTCAAAAGTATTTCGAAGAGAGTGAACTTACGGAATTCGAATCCCTTTTAAAAGACATGCCCGATTTGCCTATTACTAATACAGATTCAGATATCAGCGTTCATGTCATTTTCGAAGCGCTGATATCTATTTCCCGGAGAGAAAATGATCTGGGATCTCATGAAACGATTACTGTTCCAGAACCTCTTAAAATTGCAGACATTTTACCAATCACTTCACCATCTGTCATATCCCGTAATTCAGAGATAAACACTCCCCCTTCTGAAGGAACATTTATCCAATATCTTAAAAAAATTCAGGGAGAATATTTCAGCAGATTCGATATTGGTATCAGCGATACGGAAAAAAGTCTCGTTGTTATGCCGGAAAAAAGGAAAAAACCCTCCTATAACACGTACAAAAAGCCTGGAATACCCGTGAATTCTCTGGTTGTTGTGAGTTTTATCATTATTATCCTGTTCTTAATCGCTCTCGGCCCTGCTTCTTTTATCTGGAACCCGGTTAAACCCATGACTAATTCAAGTACAGGAATTACGAATATTTCCTCTCCGCTGGCAAAAATTAATCCTGGAGTAAATCTTCTTGCTCCGCTGGCAAAAAATGATATCAAGACAGTCGTTGCAAATAAAACGATTTTTATTGTACCGTCACCGACAGCCATAACACAGATGTCTTCTTCAGATATCAACAAGAATTTTATCAGAATTGCATTTGGTCCTGACAATCCTAGAATTCAAAAAATTGTGGGTGAACGAACAAGTGTCGCTGTTATGGGCAGTTATTTTGATAGCGATATCACAATAATAGAACAATTCAAGGAACAGTTTAATAGCTATTCATCAACGAATAAATTCGTTTCGGGAATTAAACCCGGTGATCAGGCAAGTATCGTAATAACTTTTTTGCCAGAATCATCATTAGATAATGTTTTGGACGTTGCTGGTTCCGTAATCTCAAGAGATCCGAAGACTGGAGATATTCATTTTGTTCACAGGACCGTAACTAATGGGATCATCACGTATGATACCTTATTTATCAATTCTGATTTTAAGGGACAACAACGAACACACTGGATCTTACGGGCATTATTGTCTGAATTAGGTCTTCGAGGAGAAACAGATGATTATTCAGATAGTATTTTTCACTCAGGCTCTGAAAACATCGACCATTTAAGTGATACCGATTGGAAAGTTGTGGAGTTAATGTACAGTCAAAAAATTACAACGGGCATGACTTTTGATCGTGTGAAAACATTACTCTTGGTATAATGCGGAAAAATCCTTCTATCTATAAACTTCTTTTTTTTATTAGTACCTCATTAAATGGCTGACATTCGCATTTCCACCGTAGCAGTCACATTAATAAGCAGACCAAACAGGTTTTCTATCTGTATGTGGCTATTGACATAAATCCTGGAATCAGAGACCGTATTACTCCTCAATATATTTATTCTGCGAATCTTTCTATTTTAGCCTCTAATCCTTGATCTTTCATGTTCTAAAAAAAACTCCATAAAATTGATAATTGCCCATTTTCTACGAACAGGTATAATCTCTCCTTATATTTTATACCCATTTTTTCTAGAAAAAAACGAAACAAGATTTGTAAAATCCAGTGAGGTTTATCTTCTTTCATAATAAGGTAGACACCGGGTAAATATTGCCTTCAGGAGGTGAAATGTCATCTTTGGGAAAAGAATGCCTCATTTGACCTTGCGGATGCTTACAACCAGAAGTTGCACTATATCACACGTGAATGAACAGGCCCGGAATCCCATTTGGGGACGGGGCTTCGTGCACGGCCATCCACGAACACATAACCTCTGAAGTAAAAAACATTGAATAGCCCCATTTATCAGGTTCACAACCAATGCCAGCACAGCTGAAATCAGATAAACATGTATCTATACCAGATCTTCATTGGAACTAATTTCTTCCTATCCATTTTTGGATAGGCATTGGGAAAAAATGGTTTTTATGAAAGAAAGAACCTGAAAAAAACAAGCGGAAAAACAACAATCTCCATAAAAAAATCACAGGAGAACAGGAATATGCGAACAGGAAATTCTAAAAAGAACAGACCCCCCATTACAATCGAGCCAGCAACAACTCTTTTTGATGATGGTAAATTCCTCCGCATCCTTACCGAACTACCAGATATAGCTGAAGAAAAAATTAAAATCGATCTTGAAAATTCTTCAACCTCGGTAACGATTATGGCAACAGATACCAACAAACAGTATAAAAAATCGATCACTGTTCCCTGTGAGGTAAGATTTAGTAAAAAACGGTTTTCTGATGGAGTTCTTGAACTTACCCTGGAAAAAAACTAGTCCTGATCTCCGCGAATACCTTGTGATAAATTCTTTTCAATAAATATAGCGCAAGCACAGTGTTGCAAATTTCGTTGCAAATTTTGCTATCTGACCAAGATCCTATAAAAAGTCCTATTCTATATACGGGACAGGTGAAGATAATTCCCGTCTTTGATAATTCCCCAGGATTGTTTCAGGCTGGTGAGGATATCAGCCGTATCTGGGATAATTATCGTAATGTGAACGGTAATTTCCATAGGCAAAATGTAACCATATTTCACCGTTACGGAGCATCATGTCCATCAGCCGGGTGTGGTCGCTGCGAGCGCTCTGATTGCTTTTTCAGTGAATTTATCCGGCATTACTGGGATTGTCCCCATGGCATTTGAAAAAACCGGAGCGTTGTAAGAAAATTCAATCACAAAAGAAAGTAATCAAAAAACAACAGTATTGGGAATGATGAGAAATTATGAATTTTTGCAGAAACGAATCTCAAATTACAGCCCGTTTTTTGGAGGGACAAACAAAGCCGGATACGAGCAGGGGATATAATTCGGTAAATCCATGGCGACTGGCCAACCAGTTCTCATCACCAAAAACAGAAAATGGCGAAGATGGAATGTTAACATTTTCGTTTCATGTGCAAACCGGGAAATTTCTTACAGCGGTTTTTTATGGAATTCATGAGGTTTGGGGAAGTGTTGCAGATATGAGTGAAACATGACAGATGAACTTGATCAGTTAAAGCAGGATCTTAAAAATCAGACCCGGCTTGCAGAAGACAGGCTCACCCAGCTAAAATCCCTTAAGGCAGATTTTGATAATTACCGCAAGCTTGAGGGGGAGGAACGGGCACGCCTTGCGGTTATTGAGGAATTTTCTGAGGATGCGATTATCGCAAAAACGCTGAATGGAATCATCACGAGCTGGAATGCTGGTGCTGAACATATCTACGGGTATTCTGCCCAAGAGATTATCGGGAAGAGTATCTCGCTGCTGATACCCCCGGATCTTCCCGATGACAACCCGGGAATTATTGAACGGGTCAGATCCGGTGAACCGGTTATTCGTTATGAGACCTTACGCAGGAAGAAAGATGGCAGGCTGATTAACATTGCCCTGACTGCATCACCGATTAGGGATGCACAAAATCATATGATTGGTGTTTCTACCATTGCTCATGATATCACGCAGCGCAAACTGGCAGAAGAGGCGATGAATGCTTCTGAGAGACGATATCGCCGGCTCTTTGAGACCGCCCAGGATGGTATTCTCATTCTCGATGCTGATACCGGGCAGATCGTTGAGGTGAACCCGTTTTTAATTACCATGCTGGGGTTCTCCCGGGACCAGTTCCTTGGTAAGAAACTCTGGGAGATCGGGCTCTTTAAGGACATTGTTGCCAACAAAGACAATTTCGAAGAATTACAGCGGAAAGAATACATCAGGTATGAAGATATGCCGCTCGAAACCGCTGACGGGCAGCGGATTGCCGTGGAGTTCATCAGTAATGTCTACATGGTGAACAACAAGAAGGTCATCCAGTGCAACATCCGGGACAGTACCGAGCGCAAACTGGCCGAAGAAGCGCAGGTTGCTTCTGAGATCCGGTATCGGCGACTCTTTGAGACGGCCCAGGATGGCATTCTCATTCTGGATGCGGATACCGGGCAGATCGTAGAAGTAAACCCATTTTTAATTACCATGTTGGGGTTCTCCCGGGATCAGTTCCTTGGTAAGAAACTCTGGGAGATCGGGCTCTTTAAGGACATTGTTGCCAACAAAGACAATTTCGAAGAGTTACAGCGGAAGGAATCGATCCGGTATGAAAACCTGCCGCTCGAAACTGCCGATGGGCGGAACATTGCCGTTGAGTTTCTCAGTAACGTCTACATAGTGAACAATAAGAAGGTCATCCAGTGTAATATCCGGGATATCACCGAGCGAAAAAAAATCGAAGTGGCGTTGAATGCTACTGAGACCCGGTACCGGCGTCTCTTTGAAACCGCCCAGGATGGTATTCTCATTCTGGATGCAGATACCGGGCAGATTGTGGAAGTAAACCCATTTTTGATTGCCTTTTTGGGATTCTCGCGCGAACAGTTCCTGGGAAAGAAAATTTGGGAGATCGGGCTCTTTAAGGACATTGTTGCCAACAAAGACAATTTCGAAGAGTTACAGCGGAAAGAATCCATCCGGTATGAAAACCTGCCGCTCGAAACTGCCGATGGACGGAACATTGCCGTTGAGTTCGTTAGTAATGTCTACATGGTGAATGACAAGAAGGTCATCCAGTGCAATATCCGGGACATTACCGAACGGAAAAAAATCGAAGTGGCACTGAATGCTACTGAGATCCGGTACCGGCGACTCTTTGAGACGGCCCAGGATGGTATTCTCATTCTGGATGCAGATACCGGGCAGATTGTCGAGGTGAACCCGTTTTTAATAGCCATGCTGGGATTCTCCCGGGACCAGTTCCTGGGAAAGAAACTCTGGGAGATCGGGCTCTTTAAGGACATTGTTGCCAACAAAGACAATTTCGAAGAGTTACAGCGGAAGGAATACGTCCGGTATGAAGATATGCCGCTCGAAACCGCTGACGGAAAGCGGATTGCTGTTGAGTTCCTTAGTAATGTCTATACAGTCAACAATAAAAAGGTCATCCAGTGTAACATCAGGAACATTACTGCTCGAAAGAAGTTAGAGGAGGATCTTGTAGTCAAAGCCGCAGAACTGGCCCGATCCAACATAGAACTCCAGCAGTTTGCCTATATCGCTTCTCATGATCTGCAAGAACCCCTCAGGGCAATATCAGGATTTACTGAATTATTAGTAACCCGCTATCACGGAAAGATTGACGAAAAGGCGGACAAGTATCTTGACTTCATTACCGAAGGAACCACGCGAATGCAGCAGATGATCCAGGATCTGTTAGCCTATTCCCGCGTCCAGACGCAAGTACATGAATTTGTACTCGTTGATAGCAATACAGCGCTTGATCTTGCGCTTAGTGATCTTCAGGTAGCAACCAAAGAACACCATGCGGTTATTACACACGATCCACTGCCCTCAATTTTTGCTGACAGGGAACAGATCACCAAGATGTTCCAGAACCTGATTGGCAATGCTATCAAATTTCACAAACCCGACATTGTCCCGGAAGTTCACATATCAGCAAAGCATGACGAGAACAACTGGATCTTTTCCGTAGCTGACAATGGAATTGGTATCGATAAGGAATATTCCGATCGTATTTTTAAAATTTTCCAGCGGCTGCACACGCGAGGCGAATATGCCGGAACCGGGATTGGCCTTGCAATCTGTAAGAGAATTGCAGAACAACATGGCGGAACTATCTGGGTCGAATCGGTTCCCGGTTCGGGAACCACGTTTTATTTCACCATTCCAAGAAGAAAGAAGGAGATAAATCATGAATGAAAAAGAAAATGTTTTAAAATGGTCACGACCAGTCGAAATCCTGCTGGTAGATGACAATCCTGCGGATGTCGCTCTAACTCAAGAGGCATTTCTGGAAGGTAAACTTGTCAACCACTTAAGTGTAGTAAATGATGGTGTGGATGCAATGGATTTTCTGAAAAAGCGGGGTCAATATACCTCGGTTCCAACACCGGACATCATCCTGCTCGACCTTAATATGCCCAGAAAAGACGGGCGTGAAGTCCTTGCAGAGATCAAGGCAGATGATGTACTGAAATATATCCCTGTCGTCATCATGACGGTCTCAAAGGACGACAAGGATATCCTTGAATCATACCGGCTCCACGCGAACTGCTATATTAAAAAACCTGTGAAATTCTCGGAATTTGTAGAGATTGTAAGAACCCTGGAGAACTTCTGGTTCTCTGTTGTCACACTTCCGTCAAAAAAATAAGGTGCAGGTAATGACGATTCTTTTGATTGAGGACAACCCTGCTGATGTAGAGCTCATACGTGAGATGCTGTCTAATCAGAAAGGATCTTCTTTCAATATCATCAACGCAGACCGGCTCTCGGTTGCGAAACCTTACCTTACAGATGACAGAATCGACATTATTCTTCTTGATCTTGGCCTTCCAGACAGCCAGGGACTGGATACGCTCCGGCGTGTAAGAGATTATGCCAGGGAAGTACCGATAGTGGTACTGACAATGCTCGACAATGAAGAAACCGGCCTGACTGCGCTTAAAGAGGGTGCACAGGACTATCTTGTCAAGGGCCAGATGAACGGACCATTAATTGCCCGGTCCCTGCACTATGCTATCGAACGAGGCAGAATAGAAAAAGAACTGAAAAAACACCGCGACTCACTTGAAGAACTGGTCTCTGAACGTACAATACAACTCGCATCAGTCAACGAAGAACTACGGCAGCAGTATTCGGCACTTGCAACAAAAGATGAAGCGATCCAGGCACTCAATCGGAACCTTGAAAAACGTGTAGAGGAACGGACGAGCGAACTTAAGAAGGCCAATACGGAACTGGAGAATGCCCAGGAAGAACTCCATGCACAATATTATGAACTGGTGGAGCGGGAAAAACTGCTGGCCGAGAGCGAGGAGCGATTCCGCATAAGTGCCCAAAGTGTCAGTGATGTAATCTGGGACTGGAATATAATTAATGGCAGGGTGGACTGGTATGGTCAGATCGATACGATACTTGGGTATGCCCCGGGTGAATTTCCCCGGACACTGGATGCATGGGAGCAGATCATTCATCCCGACGACCGGGACCGGGTAATATTGCAACGCGATAGTCACGTAAAGACGCAGACTTCCTATACAACAGAGTACCGGGTGAAAAGGAAAGACGGGGAGATCCATTACTGGACTGATAAGGGCACTGCTATGCAAGATAAAAACGGTAGAGCATACCGGATGGTGGGTTCCTGCAGCGACATTACCGAACGTAAAATGGCTGAAGAAGCGCAAATTGCTTCTGAGATCCGGTATCGTCGGCTCTTTGAGGCAGCACAGGATGGAATTCTCATTCTCGATGCCGGGACGGGGCAGATTGTTGACGTGAATCCGTTTTTAATTGAAATGTTGGGATTCTCACGAGAACAGTTCCTTGGAAAGAAAATATGGGAGATCGGGCTGTTCAAGGACATCGTTGCCAACAAAGACAACTTTAAAGAATTGCAACAGCAGGAATATGTCCGATACGAAGATATGCCGCTCGAAACCGCCGATGGGCGGCAGATAGCTGTGGAGTTCGTCAGTAATGTCTACACAGTAACCAACAAAAAAGTCATTCAGTGCAACATTCGTGATATTAACAAACGCAAACTGATAGAAGAAGCACTGCGCTATAAAAACGAGGAACTGGACGGGTACTTTACCAACACGCTCGATCTGTTGTGTATCGCAGACGCGGACGGGAATTTCCGGCGCCTTAACCGGGAGTGGGAATCAGCTCTGGGGTACAGCCCTGCAGAACTGGAGGGCAAACGATTCCTTGATTTTGTCCATCCGGATGATATGAAGGCGTCTCTCGATGCAATGGCTGAACTCAGGGCAGGTAAACAAGTCCTGCAGTTTACAAACCGTTACCGGCATCGGAACGAGTCATACCGCTGGATAGAATGGCGCCTCTTTCCCGCTGGCGACCTCATTTATGCCTCAGCCCGGGATGTTACGGAGAGAAAGAAGATGACCGATCTGGTCGAAGCATCACTTGCCGAGAAAGAGACCATGCTCCGGGAGATTCACCACCGGGTCAAGAACAATCTTCAGATAATATCGAGCCTTCTCAGCCTGCAGATCAATAAAATCTCCGATCCCCGGACCATTGAGGCCTTAAAAGACAGCCAGGCCCGTGTGATGTCTATGGCTCTCGTTCACGAGCACCTTTACAAGGGAGAAGATTTCTCCCGAATCGATCTGAGGGACTATATTCATTCACTGGGAACAACGCTCTTCCAGTCGTACAAATCTGCTGATGAAAGCATCCATCTCGAACAGGAGATTCCTGAAATAGAGGTAGATATCAATATCGCAATTCCTTTGGGTCTCATCATCAACGAACTTATCACGAACAGCTTAAAGTATGCATTTAAAGAAAAAAAAGACGGGGTGCTCTCCATTACGGCAACAGAAGACGCTCAATTCCTGAATATAATCGTAGGGGACAATGGTTCCGGAATGCCGAAGGGTATTACTCTTGAGAACCAGACATCGCTGGGACTCCGGCTCGTAAATAAGCTCACCGGCCAACTCCATGGCACGGTCGTGATCGACAGTAGTGAAGGGACAAAGTTTGTGTTTACGTTTCCCAAACCAGCAGACATTCCGGGGAAAGAAAATCTTGTAAACATGCTCCATGGTCCGCTCCCCGGCTCAGTGTCTATTGACCGAACGCAGAGCACGTAATTTGTGTTCACGGTTTCCCACGAGAAAGAACTCCCCAGATTGGCAGATACCTGAACGTATACTCGACTGACAGGACACTGGATTTGTGTAATTCTGGGAGAAATGTATGGCTGACAGGTCAAGGATCGGATAACGTAAACATGTGGCTGACAAAAATCGGTTTTTCCTTCTGATAACGAATTTTAGTGTTTTGTTAACTTTCGATTGGCCGCAAAAAAGGGAATGAAACGTTATACGTATGTAATGATAAAAAATCAGAATTTCAGGAATTTTCATCACCATTGATCTTAGAAATCGTCTGTTTTTTAATAACACCCCGTTCGTGAAGTAATTATCGTAAACCTTCGAACTGCCGGTATAGAGTTCCGTGTAGATTATGCAATTGAGGTATATTGTTGCAAATTTTGTTACAAAATTTGTATCCTGACAATGATCCTATATTAATTTCTATTGAATATCTGGAACCGTAGATCAATGATACGTTGAGGTATGAAACCCGCGTTAAAGAAACGATCTTTGTAATTATGGATCTTACAAGATGCAAATTTGGAAAATTTAAGGAGAGAGAGTGAAGTATGACAGAAAAGATCAGAATCCTCATTGTTGAAGATGAAGCACTGGTTGCTGAAGATTTAAAAGAAATGTTGCAGAAATTCGGGTATGATGTCCCCGGCATAGCAGACACCGGTGAAAAGGCGATTGCCCTTGCTAACGAACATCACCCGAACCTTGTACTGATGGATATTCATTTAGGGGGCGCAATGGATGGGATCACGTCCGGGGGGGAAATCCGACAACGCTTGGGTATCCCGATAATATATGTCACGGCATTTGCTTCACAGGCAATTATTGATCGGGCGAAAAAAACCAACCCTTCTGGTTACATCTTAAAACCGTTTAATGAGGTACAGATTCAGGCCGCTATTCAGATCGCCCTGTATAATTTCATGCGGGAACGGCTGTTAAAAGAGCATGATGTGGCAGAAAGGAACCGGCTCGCCGCACTTACTGCATCACTGGACAGAGCATGGATGACGTGGTCAATATCCCATATACGGCAGGAATAATCGATTACATAATCGGGGAGTTTAACAACCGATTTTTACTAAACCCTAACGGATATGGCTGGAAAATATGCGCATTTTACTGAATCCAGATAGTGTAAAAGGGATTAAAAGTCACTTTCTTTTAATAAGCAGGACTAAAGTGTCAGAAATCGGTTTTAGGAATATTCGCGGAGTAAGAGCAAGATCTCAGACAATAAGTGCAATATGACAGAAAAAAATAGGATCCTCATTGTAGAGGATGAAGTACTGGTTGCCGAAGATTTAAAAGAAATGCTGGAGGGATTCGGGTATGAAGTCCCTGGTATTGCCGATACTGGTGACACGGCGATTACCCTTGCGGGTGAACACAATCCTGATCTCATTCTCATGGACATCAGCCTTGCAGGTACCATGGACGGGATCACTGCCGGAAGAGAGATCCGCTCGAGATGGGGAATTCCGATAATCTATGTCACAGCGTTTGCTACGCAGGCAATTATTGACCGTGCGAAAAAAACCAGCCCTTCAGGATATATCTTAAAACCTTTTAATGAGCGGCAGATCCAGACTGCTATTGAAATAGCGTTGTATAATTCCCATCTGGAACAGCAGTTAAAAGAGCACGATGCAACGATCAACATTCTCATCAATGCAACCTCAAACCCACTTATTCTCATTAACGGGCAGGGTCTCATCAGGGAACTGAACGCTGCAATGGCAAAAACGGTGGGAAAACTGCATGAACAACTATTAGGGACACCTTTTATGGACCTGCACCATGGAGATAGTATCTCCGCCCGCCTTGCAGAAGCAGTACAGCTTGCGGCATCCGGAAAACAGAGCCGGTTTGAAGAAGAACATCATGGAGCTTTTTATGATCAATCAGTTATACCCGTTCTCAACTCCCGTGGTTCGGTCCAGTCCATTGCGGTATTCTGCACCGATATTACGTACATAAAAGCTGCAGAGACGAAGTTGAAAGCAGCAAACGAGCAGCTTATAGCAGAACGGAGCCGGCTTGCCACGCTCAATGCAGCGCTGGACAGCATGGATGACGTTGTCATTATCACGGATTCGGCAGGAATAATCACGTATGTAAATGGGGTGTTTACTAAACGATTCGGCTTTACCCTGCCGGATGTGGGGGGAAAACACATAAGCACACTTGCAGCTCCGGAGAACCAGTTTTCCCTGAGCGTTGATGGATTTGTTCTGGACCTGAAATCGGTCAGGACTGGAAAATTCATTGCCCGGAATAAATTCGGACTTAGCCTCCCTTTTCTTCTCAAGAGTTCGCCGGTATTTGAAGAAAACCGTATGGGACACCGGGTCTTGGTACTCCGGGAAGAAATGTATGGCAAGTAGTGAACGGTATAACAGATGACAGATCATGGATAGGAGAACACGAACATGTGGCCGACAAACCCCAAGCTCACTGAATCCAGATATGATAACACGGGTGAAAGGTCAGTTCGTGGAGATAGTGAGATACCCGGAGAACTTCTTTTTCATATTTGTAACACCACCGTTAAAAAAATAAGGTGCCGGAAATGACGATTCTTTTGATTGAGGACAATCCCGCGGATGTAGAGATGATACGTGAGCTGCTTTCAAATCATCAAGGATCATCTTTCGATATCGTAGTCGCAGACCGGTTATCGGCGGCCAAACCGTTCTTTGCAGATAGCGGTATTGATATTATTCTTCTTGACCTTGGACTTCCTGACAGTCAGGGACTGGACACTCTCCGGAAAGTAAGAGAACATGCCAGTGAAGTACCGATTGTGGTACTGACCATGCTTGACAATGAAGAAACCGGTCTGAATGCACTCAAAGAGGGTGCACAGGACTATCTTGTCAAGGGCCAGATGAACGGACCATTAATTGCCCGTTCCCTGCGTTATGCTATCGAACGAGGCAGGATAGAAAAAGAACTGAAGCGTGATCTTACCGAACGAAAACAGATAGAAAAAACGCTCAAAATGAGCAATGAGAGATTCCGCATCAGTGCCCTGAGTATCAGTGATGTGATCTGGGACTGGAATATTCTTGATGGCAGGTTAGACTGGTATGGCAAGACCGATGCGATACATGGCTATGCCCCGGGAGAATTCCCCCAAACTATCGATGCCTGGGAGAAGAATATCCACCCTGATGACCGGGACCGGGTCATGGCGATACTTGACCGGCACGTAAGGACACAGACCCCCTATGCAGTTGAGTACCGGGTAGTACGGAAAGACGGGGAAATCCGCACCTGGACCAGCCGGGGAACTGCTATGCTGAACGAAAACGGTAGCGCATACCGGATGGTAGGTTCCTGCAGCGACATAACCGAACGCAAACTGGCGGAAGAAGCGCACATTGCTTCTGAGATCCGTTATCGTCGGCTTTTTGAGGCAGCACAGGATGGAATTCTCATTCTCGATGCCGACAGCGGGCAGATTGTTGACGTAAATCCCTTTTTGATCAACATGCTGGGATTCTCACGCGAACAATTCCTTGGAAAGAAACTCTGGGAGATTGGGCTTTTCAAGGACATCGTTGCCAACAAAGATAACTTCGAAGAATTGCAACGGCAGGAATACATTCGTTACGAAGACAAGCCGCTTGAAACTTCTGATGGGCGGAAGATAGCCGTGGAGTTCGTCAGTAACGTTTACACGGTGGACACTAAGAAGGTCATCCAGTGTAACATCCGTGATATAACCGAACGGAAACGTGCTGAAGATGCACTCACTCTTGCCAGCAGGAAACTAGGTCTGCTGTCTGGGATAACTCGCCATGATATCGTAAATCAGCTGACCGTGCTCTCCGGTTCTCTCGAACTTGCACTGTGTAATGGTATTAATCCGAAAGGAATTGTCCATATAAACCGGGCACAAAAAGCGGCTGGAACCATCCAGGACCAGATCGCCTTCACTAAAGAATATGAGGATCTTGGGGTTATGACACCCGTGTGGCAAAGATTATCGGAGATTGTCCGTTCAGCTGCATCACAAATGGCTGCCAATACAATCACCCTTGAAATTCCTAATGAACCTCTTGAGATCTATGCTGACCCGCTCCTGATAAAGGTCTTTTACAACCTGTTTGATAATACCCGGAAGTATGGCGGCGCAGTTACGCGGATAAACATATCATATCATCCAACCGGTACCGGCCTCATGGTCACTGTATGTGATAACGGGATCGGCATATCTTCTGAAGACAAAAAGCACTTATTCGAACGCGGTTTTGGGAAACATACCGGGCTTGGTCTTTTTCTCTCACGGGAGATCCTGTCAATAACTGGCATCTCCATCAGCGAAACCAGTGAGCCCGGCACGGGAGCACAGTTTGAGATTGCGGTACCGGTAGGAGCATTCCGATTCACGGAAGAACCGGTAGCCCCATAAAAGTGGCAGATTTTTTTACCACATGTTGTCATGCAGTGTATTATTAAAAAGCGAACGGGGGATTAATCCTGTGACAGTGATAGGAACCAAAAAATCACATCCTTGTGATCCACTCCCAATAATAACTCAAACCACTAATGGAGGGGTGGGTGCGGGGGTACCCCTGCTAATGAGGGGGGGCCTATGGGGGGATCCCTCCGGTTCGGGACGGTATTCCTACCAGACTAACATAATGAAACAATTTTTTTACGTCTTAAAATGTGGAAGTACCGAATAACGAGAGGGCATTAAAGGGAGATTACATTAAGAACCCGTGGGGTGGGTCGGATGGATCCCTCCCTTAGTAAGACCCACCCTCCCGGAGGACCCCTCTCGATTAGATAGGGGTGGGGTAAGGGGGACCCCTCGCACTAAGGGAGGGATCCCCCTTATGGTACCCCTCCGGTTCCGAGCAGGAAATGTGCAATGGTTATCGTCTGAGTTCCACATGAACCGTTGGCAATGACCCTGCAAAGAAGGAGGTATCCCCTTGGGGGTACCCCACCATTAGGAGGACCCCCCCACAAGAGGAGATCCCTGCCAATCAGAGAGGGGTGGGTCGATAGGGTCCCTCATGATCATAGAGGGGTCCTCTTACCCCACCCCTCCATGAATGGGGAACTATTCCCCACCCCATCAACCCGGGGAACCCAAGAAGGATTACATGATCGGTTGAGAGAGCGAAGACGGTTTTCGGTCGGGGATTTCTGGTACAGGGAATATAATTACAGGACTGTTTCTTTAGACCTTTTCTTGTAGGAATTTCTGGAAAACCTGAATGATGTGCCGAAAGTGCCAAGGGGTGAATGGTGAACACATCCCGGTACCTCTATTTTGAGAAGTATTCTTGCAGAGTACTGGTCGGGCATTGTGGTTAAGAGAGCGAGAACCGTGGGGAGAGAGAATGGAAGGTGATTATTGAACTGAATGAGATGAAAATTATGGATTGCCACATTTTAATACTTACAGGTTTGTTTTGCAGAGCTAAAGGGCTAAAGTAATCCACGAGTAAATTGGTGTGGACTATTGAGCTACGGTGGATGGGATGAGTGTTGCATTGGAAGGGCCAGATATTCATGGCAGTAATTAATTATTTTGCATTTTTTATTATCAGACCAAGCATTTATAGCCCGTAACAAACAGTTCTGTAAAAAATTGTTTCCTTAGATGTGGTCCTTACGATATCAGTTCTCTATGTTGATGATGAACCCGGACTCCTTGAAATCGGCAAAAATTTTCTGGAACAGACACCTGAATTTGCTGTCACAACTGCACAATCCGCATCTGCTGGACTCATCCGGTTAAAATCCAATGGTATTCAGGCTATCGTATCCGATTACCAGATGCCGGAAATGGACGGCATCGAATTCTTAAAAAAGGTCCGGGCAACGAATAAAACAATCCCGTTCATTTTGTTTACAGGAAGGGGACGGGAAGAGATTGCTATTGAAGCCTTTGAAAACGGTGCTGACTTTTATCTCCAGAAGGGAGGAGCCATCAAACCACAGTTTGCCGAACTTATGCACAAGATCCGGATAGCAGTCGACCACCGGAAGGATGAGGCAGAGGTCGCGACCCTCAACCGGCTCTATACAGTGCTTTCTGCAACCAACAAAGCAATCGTGCATATTCATAATAAAAAGGAATTGTTAAACGAAATCTGCCAGATTGTTATCCATGATGGGGGTTTCAGGATGGCATGGGCAGGACTTGTTAATCATGACAAACATGTCATAGAACCCACTGCAACATCGGGTCATGTTGAAAGTTACCTCGATAATATAACAATCTCTACAGATAACATCCCCCAGGGGCAGGGTCCGACCGGTTCGGCATTTCGCAAGAAAATATTCAATGTGTGTAATGATATTGAGAACGCTCCAAAGATGATGTCGTGGCGCAAAGGGGCACTCGAACGGGGATATCGTTCACTTGCCGCATTTCCCTTCGCACCGGATACCGGAAATGCTGGTGTGATTACCTACTTTGCTTCTGAAAAGGGATTTTTTACCGATCAGATCATACGGCTTTTAGAAGAACAGGCCGGGGATATCTCATTTGCACTGGTGAATCTTGATCATGAAGAGAGAGAGAAAACTGCCGAAGCTGAACTGAAAAAATCAGAACTCAAGTACCGACGGCTCTTTGAGACCGCACAGGATGCAATCCTGATTCTCGATGGGGAGAACGGGGAAATTATCGATGCGAATAAATTCATTCTCGATATGCTGGGATACCCGCTCGCATATTTCATCGGCAAACACCTATGGGAACTGGGTTTTTTAAAAGACAAATCATTTGCCCAGCATGCATTCACTGAGTTAAAATCGAACGGATATATAAGGTACGAAGATATTCCGCTGGAGACAAAAGACGGGATGAAATTTAACGTCGAATTCATCAGCAATGTCTACTATGTTGACAATAAAAAAATTATCCAGTGCAATATCCGGGATATTACCGACAAAAAAGTGGTTCAGGATGCATTGCAGGCATCCGAAACCCGGTACCGCCGACTCTTTGAAACCGCACAAGATGGTATTTTAATCCTTGATTGGGATTCCGGAGAGATTATTGACGCGAATAAATTCATTCTCGATATGCTGGGATACCCACTGGAAGATTTCATTGGCAAGCACCTGTGGGAACTGGGTTTTTTAAAAGACAAAGCATTTGCAAAAACCGCGTTTGCGAAACTGAAAACTGAAGGATATATCCGGTATGAAGATCTGCCGCTGGAAACAAAACAGGGCAATGTGAAGAAAGTAGAGTTCATCAGCAACGTCTATCCGGAAGGCAAAAAGAGGATTATCCAGTGCAACATCAGGGACATCACTGAACGTAAACTGGCAGAAGAGGAACGGGCACGTCTTGCTGCTATTATGGAATATTCGGAGGATGCGATAATCGGTAAATCGTTAGATGGGTTCATCACGAGATGGAATGCTGGTGCCGAACGGATCTATGGGTATTCTGCACAGGAAATGGTCGGCAAGAGTATCTCGCTGCTAGTACCCCCGGATCTTCCCGATGATACCCCGGGAATTATAGAGCGGATCAGGTACGGTGAACCGGTTATTCGGTACGAAACCCTGCGGAGGAAGAAAGATGGCGGGCTGATCAATGTTACCCTGACCGCATCCCAAATCAAAGATACACAAAACCGCCTGATTGGTGTTTCCACTATTTCCCATGATATCACCAAGCGCAAAATGACGGAAGAGGCGATGCAGGTATCCGAAACACGGTACCGCCGGCTCTTTGAAAGTGCACAGGATGCGATCCTGATACTCGATGGCGATACTGGAGAAATTATCGATGCGAATACATTTATTCTCGATATGCTGGGATACCCACTGGAAGATTTCATTGGCAGGCACCTCTGGGAACTGGGGTTTTTAAAAGACAAAGCCTTTGCACAAACTGCATTTGAGAAGTTAAAAACAGAGGGATATATCCGGTACGAAGATCTGCCGCTGGAAACAAAACAGGGAAAATCCATGAGTGTGGAGTTCATCAGCAACGTCTACCTTGTAGGAAATAAACGAATTATCCAGTGCAATATCAGGGATATCACGGACCGTAAACGTGCCCAGGATGCACTTGCTCTCGCAAGCAGAAAACTAGCCCTGCTGTCAGGAATTACCCGCCATGATATCGTAAACCAGCTGATGGTTCTCTCCGGTTCTCTTGAACGTGCACAGGATCCCGTTAAAGAACCCGATAGAATTGCCCATATCAGCCGGGCACAAAAAGCGGCAGACACCATTCAGCGCCAGATTGCTTTCACCAAAGAATATGAGGATCTTGGAGTCATGACCCCCGTATGGCAGAGGTTATCGGAGATTGTCCGTTCAGCTGCATCACAAATGGCAGCTAATACCATCAACATTGAACCTCCTGAAAAAACCCTTGAGATCTATGCTGACCCGCTCCTGATAAAGGTCTTTTTCAACCTGTTTGAAAATACCCGGCAGTATGGCGGCACAGTTACGCGGATAAGCATATCTCATCACCCGGTCGGCAACGGCGTCATTATCACGGTTACTGATGATGGAATCGGCATATCCAGTGAAGATAAAAAACACCTGTTCGAACGCGGTTATGGCAAACATACCGGGCTTGGTCTTTTTCTTTCACGGGAGATCCTGTCAATTACCGGTATCTCTATCCGGGAAACAAGTGAACCCGGTCACGGGGCACGGTTTGAGATCACGGTACCGGAAGGAGCATTCCGGTTCATGGAAGAACCGTCTCCTTCCCGTGGATCTTCCTCATCCCCTCGGGATATAACTCCCGTAAGCCAACCTCCCTCTCTGGCATGAAGCCAATTCTATTTCATCAACCACTCTCAAATACACCCACAAACCGTCTCGTGCTGACAGTCCTATGAGGAAAATATTTTTTATATAAGGAGAGTGACTGAAGAAAAAATCTGTTACAAAAAATGATATTGCATATTACTATTACGTATGGAATGACAAAATCCGCCACCATAATCATTAAGACTGCATACCCCCTTTCATCATCTACAGTCAACCCCGACGAAATTAAAACGGGATAATAAAAAAATCCACGATTATACGTCACAATTCAGTCGGGAATTGCTCCATTGATAACCAGCGCATTGCAGAATATACCGTCACCTCGTGCCGGGATTATTACACAGGATATACGAACGGGTAAATCCCCCGATTAAGTGCCCATAAGGTGTGAAACGATGAAAAAAACCAAGATGACCCCCGTGCCGGAAAAAAAGTTAGAGAAAGCCAAAACTGTCCCGAAAAAGAATGTAAGTGCTGATAAAATTACAAAGAGCAAGATCCGCAGAGTGACATTCCCCATCATCGGGATCGGTGCCTCTGCCGGGGGACTTGAAGCGTTTGAACTCTTTTTCAAAACAATGCCCGCCGACAGCGGCATGGCATTTGTACTCGTGCCCCATCTCGATCCGGGTCATCAAAGTATGCTGTCTGATATTCTCCAGCGAATCACCATAATGCCGGTCCACGAGGCACAGGATCAGATAGCAATTGAGGCCAACCACGTCTATATCATCCCGCCAGCCAAGGACATGGCAATCTTTCACGGCACCATCAACCTGAGTGTCCCGGAACAGGCACGGGGACTGCGGTTGCCCATTGACTCTTTCTTCCGTTCTCTTGCTGAAGACCAGGGAGAACGTGCAATCTGCGTTATCCTTTCGGGCAGCGGATCAGATGGCACTCTCGGGCTCCGTGCAATCCATGGCTCGGGGGGGGCTTCCTTTGTACAGGAACCCACCTCCGCGAAATATGATGGTATGCCGTCAAGTGCGATCCAGACCGGTCTTGCCACCTATGTGCTGCCAGTGGAAAAAATCGCCGAACAACTAGTCACCTACGTAAAAACAATCGCCGATACAGGTCTTCCCCCGCCCCCGCCGGTTCCCGCTGCATTAAGTTCCATGAAACATATCCTGATGCTCCTGCGGACAAAGACCGGCAACGACTTTTCCCTGTACAAGCAGAGCACAATCCGGCGTCGTGTGGAACGGCGTATGGGGATGCATAACATAAATGATATGGACGCATATGCCCGGTATCTTAAAGAGAACCCGATTGAAGTCCAGATCCTATTCAAAGAGATGCTCATTAACGTGACCAGCTTCTTCCGTGACCCAGAAGCGTTTATTTCCCTGGCAAAAGAGGCCCTGCCCCCGCTGTTTAAGAATAAACCGGAGAATCATATCTTCCGAATCTGGGTACCGGGATGCGCCTCCGGTGAAGAGGTGTACTCGCTAGCCATACTCTTCCGCGAATACATGGACGAGATCAAACAGGATTTCAAACTCCAGATCTATGCAACGGATATCGATGACGATGCGATTGCAACCGCACGGGCCGGTTTATACCCCGAAAATATCTCAATCGATGTATCAGCAGACCGGTTGCGGCGGTACTTTAAAAAAGAAGAGACCGGGTTCCGGATCAAAAAAGAGATCCGGGAAATGGTTGTCTTTGCTATCCAGAACGTTATCAAGGACCCCCCATTTACGAAGATGGACCTGATCAGCTGCCGGAACCTGCTAATCTACCTCGATGTTGAACTCCAGGAACGGGTTATCCCGGCGTTCCATTATTCCCTTCGGCCGGGGGGTTTTCTCTTTTTAAGTCCGTCAGAGGGCATCGGGAATTTCACCGATCTTTTCGTCCCGGTCGATAAAAAGTGGAAGATTTACCAGGCAAAAAAAACTCTTGCATCAGCCCGGGCGCTGATGGCACCTCGTTTTGCATTGACTGATTACACTCCTGAAAAGCAACCGGATGTGGTATCGGATAAGAAAAAGAAGATGAACTTTACCGAACTCATCAAGCGCGTGCTCCTCCAGTCCTATGCACCTCCATCGGTAATCACTGATGATAAAGGGGACATCGTCTACGTACATGGGGATACCGGTAAATATTTGCAGCCCGCACAGGGGCAGGCAAGCTTAAATGTGATCGAAATGGCACGCGAAGGGCTTCCCCAAGAACTGCGTTCCGCCATCCTGACGGCCAGCACGAAAAAGACACAAATCATCCTAAAAGATCTTGCCGTAAAGACGAATGGAGGCATGCACGGGGTCGACCTGACCATACGGCCTATTTCGGATCCGGATGCGACAAGGGATCTGCTGCTTATCAGTTTTCAGGACACCCGATTATTATCAGAGGAGAAACACTCATCGGCGAAGCGTAGTATTGGAACTGGAACGAAAAAACGCGTTGTGGAACTCGAGCAGGATCTTGCGTACACAAAAGAGAACCTGCAGGCAACCATCGAAGAGATGCAGGCAACAAACGAGGAGCTCACTTCAACCAACGAAGAACTCCAGTCCACTAACGAAGAACTCCAGTCCACTAACGAAGAACTTGAGACGTCCAAAGAGGAGCTCCAGTCAGTGAATGAAGAGATCGTGACCGTGAATTCCGAACTTCAGGCAAAGATCGAGCAGCTAACCGGTGTACAAAATGACATGAAGAATCTGCTCGAAAATGTCAGTGTCGGTACGATATTTTTAGACGAACACCTCACCATCAAACGGTTCACCCACGATGCCGAAAAGGTGTTCAGGTTTGCGGCATCGGATGTAGGGCGCCCGCTCGCGGACATCCGGTCGCAGATTAAGGATGTAGACCTGATCCCTGATGCACAGGGAGTCCTTGACACACTCATACCAATGGAGAGGCATGTAAATACAAATGCTAATGAATGGTATCTTGTCCGCATTTTGCCGTACCGTACTCTTGAGAACAAGATCGATGGCGTAGTGATGACGTTTTCCGATATCACCTCCTTAAAAGCGGTCGAAGCCGAGGCTAAGACTACCCGCGACTATGCCCAGAGCATTGTTGACACGATCAGGGAGCCATTGCTTGTCTTAAACGGTAACTTCGAGGTGGTCTCTGCGAGCAAGGCGTTTTACAAGAAGTTCGATGTGACACCGGAAGCAACACAGGGAAAGGTGCTGTATGAACTTGGGAACAACCAGTGGAACATCCCCCTGCTCAGGGAGCTGCTGGAGACGGTGCTGCCAAAGGATACAAGCTTTGAAAATGTCGAGATTAAGCATGATTTCCCCGGCATCGGCCACAAAACCATGCTCTTAAACGCCCGCCGTATTTCCGGTGCTGAGGGTACGACACAACTCATTCTGCTTGCGATAGAAGATATTACACCCCTGGGGAAAGTAGAAGAGAAAAAGAAACACGGCCGGGAAAAACCGTAGAGACTGTATTATGAAGGTGCCGAATGGTTCTTCCACGGTCATGAAAAGGGCTCATTGAATCTCACCTTTTGCTGAAACAAGAGAATGACCGGGTATTACCCGGTCTTATCGAAGGTATTACAATACCCGAGGATATTTGATTCTCATATTCGCATCCAGATTGTCGTATACGGAGTCATATGGTAAGCCTCGGGTGCTGATAATCTGAAGTCCAAAAAGGAAAGGTGCAAATCAGTAATATGTTGGCAATATCGTGAAAAAGGGTTTTTTCCTTGGCACAGAGAAAGAAAGTTGTCCGGGGTTAAAATATAAGTCAGGTACTAACGTGAAGCGATAGAGCCCATAACCGGTATTTCTCTTCACATTGTCCAAACATTTTTTTCTGGTTGAATCCTACTGTAGCATTCATGGATCATTTTGCATTTTTTTATTCCAGACGGAATATTTATAATCCGTAACGGACACTCTTCCTAAAAAAACAGAATCACGAAAAGGTGGTCCTTACGGTATCAGTTCTCTCAGTAGTTGACGTGTTGGCTTTCCGGGTGTTGGAAGATATTATTCAGCACAGGAAAACTGGAGAGTTACATAAATCCTACCTACGGAACAGGAAGAGGGTCTGATGACGGGGGGAGAGATGAAGCCAGATAATATGAAAACGGACACTTCACGCATCGTACGGTCATTGCGGGATAATGCAGAGAAACAGCTTGCACAATCCCTCAAGAACTTACCAGACTTAAAGGGACAGCCAGCCGAAAAACTCATCCACGAACTCCAGGTACACCAGATAGAGCTTGAGACGCAGGCTGAAGAACTCAGGAGAGTGCAGTCAGCCCTCGAAGAATCTCGGGATAAGTACATTGACCTCTATGAATTTGCTCCTGTTGGGTATCTTACACTGAGCGATAAGGCGCTGATTGAAGAGGTGAATCTGAAAGGTGCGACCCTTCTTGGAATTGAACGAGGTATACTAATCAATGCACGGTTCAGGAAATTCATTGCTCCCGAGAGTCTTGAACAGTGGGACCGGTATTTCATAAATGTGCTGAACCAGGGAGAGAAACAATCCTGCCCAATCCAACTTGTGCGGGGAGACGGCACAACATTCCCAGCCCAGCTCGAAAGCTTAAGAATTTCAAACAGCAGCAAAGAAGATCCAAAGGTGAGGGTGACAATAAGCGACATCACCTATATCCACCAGGCAGAGATGGCGCTTCGTATTTCAAATAAAAAGCTCAATCTTCTTTCGAGTATCACCCGGCATGACATCTTAAACGAGCTGATGGTGTTATCAGGTTCATTGGAACTTGCGATAAAAACCATGAAAGGTCAGGCAGGAATTGACCATATCAAGCGGGCACAAAAAGCAGCAGACACCATTCAGCACCAGATCGCTTTCACTAAAGTGTATGAACAGATCGGTGTCAATGCTCCGATATGGCAGAATTGTCACAGACTCATTGAGACTGCAGTCAAGGAAGTAAATCTCGAACAGATTATAGTAAAAAACGATTTCCCTGCCGGGACGGAAATTTTTGCGGATCCACTGGTTGTCAAGGTCTTTTTCAACCTGGTGGATAACGCGGTTCGATACGGTGGAAAGATCTCAGCCATACGGTTCACTGTTCTGGAACGCAATGGTAACCATGTCGTCGTGTGCGAAGACGATGGTGACGGTATCCTTGCAAGTGAGAAGGAGCAGATCTTTAAAAGAGGCTTTGGAAAAAATCATGGACTTGGTTTATCCCTATCCAGGGAGATCCTTGAGATTACCGGCATAACAATACATGAAACGGGTGAGCCGGGTAAGGGTGCACGGTTTGAGATGACCGTGCCAAAAAGTGCATACCGGGTTGTGCCCGGCATTCATTGAATACACACAGTTGCGAAAAGGGAAAGTAACCGAGGGATTATCCAATCTCATTCAGACAATATTTGATCATTTTCTATTTTTTATTTTCAGACGAAATTGTTATTACCCGTAACAATCATTCTTCATAAAAACAGATTTCCAGAAAATGGATTGTTATGTTTTTAGTTCTCACTATGAATGAGGTCTCCAATCTCCCTGCGATGTATCACATTACCCATCAGTCAGGAACGGTGAGGTAGGTAACGCCCATTTACGAAATCTAGAACAGGTGTGGATGACTGCAGGAAAGAAAAAACCAGAAGAAAAAAGCCTTGACGCCTTGCATATCGTACGTTCAATGCGAGAGGTTGCCGAGGAGCAGCTTGCACGCTTCCCGAAGCGCTTTCCTGACTTAACGGAGCATACAGCAGAAGTACTCATTCACGAACTCCAGGTACACCAGATTGAGCTTGAGACACAGGCAGAAGAACTCAGGAGAGTGCAGTCAGCGCTTGAAAAATCGCGGGATAAATATCTTGACCTCTTTGATTTTGCGCCTGTCGGGTATCTCATGCTCAGCGACAAGGCGCTGATTGAAGATCAAAACCTTAAAGCTGCGACTCTGCTTGGGGTTGAGCAGAGTACATTGACCAGTAAACGATTCAGGAAATTCATTTCTCCTGAAGATCAAGATAAATGGGACCGGTATTTCATAAATGTGCTCAATAATGGGGAAGTACAATCCTGTACTCTCATACTTAAACGGGCTGATAAGACCACGTTTCCTGCCCGTTTAGATAGTATCCGGATTATAGACACCAGCAAAGACAACTCCATGGTGAGGGTAGCCATCAGTGATATTACATATATCAAGAAGGCGGAGATGGCGTTGGGTATATCCAATAAAAAACTCACCCTTCTTTCCAGCATCACCAGACATGATATCAACAACCAGCTCCTGAGTCTCAACGGGTTCCTTGAACTATTACAAAGGCAGGTCCCGGATCCAGCACTTGAGCACTTTTTCGATAGGATCACAAATGCAAGTTCCCAGATTTCAGCGATGATCCGGTTCACCAAAGAATATGAACAGATCGGTGTCAAAGTCCCGATCTGGCAGGACTGTCGTACCCTCATCGACAAAGCAACAAAAGAAGTCCCGCTTGGCCAGATCATCGTAAAAAACGATCTTCCTGCCGGAACGGAAGTGTTTGCTGATCCGCTCATCCTCAAGGTCTTCTACAACCTGATAGACAATTCAGTACGATATGGCGGGAAGATCACGACAATACGGTTCTCTGTTGAGAAACACGATCACGAGCAAATTATTGTGTGCGAAGATGATGGCAATGGTGTCCTTGCTGAGGAGAAGGAACGGATCTTCGACCGGGGTTTTGGGAAGAATACCGGACTTGGTTTAGCTCTTGCCCGGGAAATCCTTGATATTACGGGCATAACGATTCATGAAACAGGTGAACCGGGCAAGGGTGCACGATTCGAGATCATCATACCAGAAGGTGTGTTCAGGTGATATATTATGAGTCCGAAGCAGTTTGACGAAGAGATTGACGACGCGGAAAAAGCCATTGGGGGCGGTATGATGGCAATCGGCAAAGGAGTCATAGGATTCAACGATGAATTCATGGTATTTCTCAAGAAGTACCAGGTCATCGGACTTGCTGTAGCAGTTGTTATCGGTACAGCAGCTACAAAACTGGTGAATTCCACCGTCACTAATATGATCATGCCCATTGTAGCAGTCGTTATCCCTCAAGGCAGATGGCAGACCGCAGTTCTGGAGATTGGCCCCCTGAAATTCCTTGTTGGGGAATACATTAGTGCGATTATCGATTTCGGAATTATTGCGCTTGTGATTTTCCTTGCAGTAAAATACCTGATGAAAGGGGAGATGGGTAAGAAGGTTTGACCGTTTCAACGTTACTTAAAGCAACTTTCTTAATTGACTGGGTCTATTACTGAAACTCTGAATCGTACTGATACGAACAATCCACCTAGAGATGCTTATACACGGCATGTAGGATGGATTATGGTGATTGCGCCCGTACATTTTTTTATTTGCTTATAGACCCCGCTGTTTTTTACCTACATAATAAAAACAAATAATTCTTCTGTTTTGTTTCTGAAGACAAATGACGTAAACGACCGGTAAGATTATTGATTTTGTAAAAAAAATGAGAGGGTAATCCAAGAAAAAATTATAAAAAAATGATATGATGGAAAATATGTACTAATGATTTTATGGCGTATCCAATTGTAATTTATCCATCTCTGCATCCTGCTCATCGAAGTAGGTATTCAGATAGACAAGTGTCTCCAAATCAACATCTGCGTAAGTGTTAGTCCCAATCTCAAACGGATTATCCATATCCCTGATGAGGAGCAGGAGACCGATCAGCATAACGCTGATGACGGCAAAGATGAGAGTCCCTTCTAAAATGGGATCGATTTTCAAAAATAACAACAGAAAGATTACTCCTACCGTTGCAACCTCTGCAAGGGCATACGCAGCAGGGATGAAATCCGTCCGGATGATTACTTCTACCCGGTTGGTCATCTTATCGATGCTCCCTAGTTCATTTCTTAGTTTTGCAATCAATGGGGGAGCGACGTTGAGATAAGCCAGTATCCTGATGTCATTATTTATTTTATTCATTTCATGATTGATGTCATGAAGATTGAAGTTGTTCTCCTTAAAACATGAACTGATGACACGGTGCAGATCACGGACATGGGCCCGGAAAATCCGAGCCGGGGCTTCATCAGTGAGGGGTAGCACCCGGCTGTCATTATAGAGCGCTTTTAATGAAGCGGACAGTTCTCCGCCAATCTTCTCGCTTTCCTTGAAGTCAGTGAATGTACCGGTAAAAATAATTGCAATGGTGAAAATGGCACCGGTGATAAAAGCCCCCACTACCGGGTTGATAGGTACCGTATCATAGCCAAAGATGTCGATCAATGTTCTTGGCACTAGAAGGACCAGCATTATCACGAATGCCTTGAACATAATACCCCATTTTTTTTTGAATTCCAGATCCATACAGAAGAGTACTCTTTCAATCATTTTAGAGAAATCGGTTTATCTCTTTGTGGAAATGGATGAATATGGGGCAGTATAGACGGGATAGATACATTCCACTTGTTTATCTCATATATGCTAATGTCTGACTATATGAAGATTGAAAATCCCTGTCTTATAATTCATACATCGAATATCAAATCCGCCATTTAACGAGTTATTTATGTGATGAGTCACTACCAATTGTAACGAGAATAATGAGAAAAACATCCGATTTAGTCAACGAGATGCTTGCAGAAGCAAAAAAAACGTTTTTGGTTGCAATAGCGGTAGGTTTTACGACAGAGACAAAATTTGTATTCAGTTCAGCAAAATCTCCTCTTAAAGATTTGAATACGCTTATACAACGTGGCGGTTCTCCTATTGGTTTGCTACGGTTTGAGAAGGAAAACTCGATAATTCAGGGTTCGTTCCGTCCTTTTTTTGAATATGAAAAGGAAGAATGGGTAGGAAAATATCTTGCGGGTTTATTAGAAAATACCCCGGAGATTATGATTTTAAGCCAGCAACCGGATGTAATGGATTATTGAGCGAAAAATAGATTCCGGATTTTTTTCCGGTTTTGAAATTTATTATAGTTTTTTTATATCGAATAGTATCATCCTCAAATCTATCATTTCTACCGCTCAATCCAGACGTCTCATATCACTTATTCTTACATAATAATTCCTGATTATTAATTGTCACGCTGGGTTGTGATTCTTGAAACTTTTATCCAAATCGCAATGTATTTTCGTGTAACATCAACAAGTTGCAGCGATACCTATATTGACATAAACAACACTCGTCCATGTATCCAGGTGGATCAGCACCTGGGCAACAAAAAGAGGAGGTAGAAAAATGGTACGACGTTATCACCGATCAATTTATGACGAACTCGATGAACTCAAAGCATCCATGGACTACCTGTTCCAGCTTGCTCTAGAACCCACTGACAATCCGCTGTTACCTGAAGAAGAAAGATCTGAAATCGTGTGTTATTCTCCGCATAACTTAAACGCGGAGGTATTAGAGAACGATGATGAAGTGATGGTAACTGTGGACATGATCCCTGGAATGGATACAACAGTAATTTCTGTAAACCTGGCTAGTCCGGATACCTTAAAAATTTCCTGCGACCGTCTGGATGACGAAAGAAAAGGACATGACTGGGGTTCCCAATCCGGACAGAGATCTTTTTGCCTCCATCATGTCATTCCATTACCCGCCCCCGTCACAAAGAGAGGGGCGAGAATCTCGTTAAAAAATGGTGTACTAGATCTTCACTTAAACAAAGTATCGTCATGAAAAACATTTTTTTTATAATCATTTCAGGAAAATACAAGTATTTCATCCATTATGATATGATTGGATGACAGATTTTTACAGATAGTGCACATGCATACATAAAAAACGATTATGCAAAAAATTATGCCATGTTATGCATGCCAGGAGTAATAATACGGGAACGCAATTTGCACTGTTTGCATGCCGCATCGCGTGTCTCTTTATAATGATCTCGCGGGGATTTGTTGACAATCGCATTTTCTGTGGAACAAGCAGGGCAGGTGAACCGGATAACATACCCGCTTCGGGTTCCGGCTATTTCAGGTTTTATGGAATTTTTTATCATTGTTTTAAGGATTTGTGATGGGTGTTCTACCAGGAAGAAATACGTCCTGATCTTGTGTACGATTCATGCGGATAAAAAGGGTTTTGCAGGAATAGGGAATGAGCAGATACACCTCGGTTAGGGGAAGTGTTCCTGTTTGCTAAAACCGATTATTATGGTAATAGTATTAGTGTTCATCAGGTAAAGCATGATGGGTAGGATAAATTTATGTCCGAATGCGGAAAAAAATACCTTAGTCGTTTTCACTAACGAGAGTATGACTTGTCTTTTTATTTTTTTTATCATCAAAGAGATGACTGACTCCAAGTAATTCATTGATCCACCGGAGATCGTCACACATCTGGAAGATCAGCAAAACCATCAGGGTAACAGGTATTGAAAAAAGCATACCGACAAGTCCCAACAGCCAACCCCAGAAAATTACTGACAGGATTGCAATCAAGGCAGGCATCTCAAATTTTTGTGCAGCGAGATAAGAATAAACCGGATTTTCTACAATTAAGTTGAGCACACAGACTGCTGCAATAACAGCAACCGCCCCGGGTATACCAAACTGGATCCAGGCAAAAAAGATGGCTGGCAGTGATGCAATAATAAGCCCGAAATAAGGAATATACCCAAGAATGAATGTCAGAACTCCCCAAAGGATGGCTCCATGAACTCCCATAATGCCTAAAAAACCACCAAAGAGTACGCCATGTATAAAATTAGTCTCGGTCCTTACAACAATGAAATCAATAATATAACCGGTCATGCGGGATAGCTGCTGCATTGTGTCTGAATCTTTCCCGAATCGTTGCTCAAGACGTGCAGATATGTTAGGTGCTTCAAGCAGCATGAAAAATGTCGTTACCCCGACAAAGAAAAGAAACATAATCCCATCGATTAAACTCATGACTCCTCCAAGACCCATGGACAAGATCGATGAGAGGTTGATGGTGGGCCCCCCGTTTGTCATGCTGGAAATACCTATCGATGAGAGCATGGCCGAGATATCATGGAGACGCATATTAAGTTCGGTCTGGTATTGTGGGAGATCGGTAAGAAGAGAATGGAATGACAGGAATGTCAGGAAACAGATCCCAAGGATTACAAGAGTTGCAATGGTAGTAAGGACCACTACTGCAGGTAAATCAGACAGTCCTTTATTTTTCAGCCAGTACAAACAAGGCAGAAGAAGGAGAGTAAGGATAAGTGCCATTAAAAAAATGGTGATGACATGTGCAGTCATTTTAACGGCTATGATAATAAAAAAAATGAGTGCGATGAAGAGCAGTATGCGCTCAGTTCGCGATGCTTCAGCGGGAAACATGATTATTATTCTGTATGAAGGTTATTATACAATCGATCTTGAAGGATGTTTTATGACAGTAACTTTTGTTCCCGGTATAACAGAATCCGGATTTTCCAATACTATATGAGATTATCAGCGATGAAATAATTTATGAATAAAAATTATCAGAGGTTTTTTTCCAATCAATGTATAGTTTCTTTTAGCGTAAAGAAATAATAATGAAAACTTCTCTATCATCGTGTTTATTATCAGATTTGGCATATAGATAATGTAGATTGTACATAGTCTTACTAAAAATTGTAAAATAATATTTGTCAAAAATTCAATAACAGCCTGAACAAATCATGAACACAAACCAACGAAAACCAGAATCGGGGTCAGATTTTCTTGACTGATACAATTCTTATTGTAGATGACAGCTCGTTTATCGTTGAGGGACTTGTAGCAATCTTAAAAAAAAATTACCATCCACTGGGTGTGTTGGGAGGGAAGCAATGCCTCGAGATTCTGGAGAGAGTGAATCCTTCAATTATCATTCTCGACATCATGATGGAACCTATGGATGGATGGGAAACGCTGGCAAGAATCAAGGAAAATACTGCTACACGGCATATCCCGGTACTGATGTTCTCTGCAAAAAAGATCAGTGCCGAAGAAGCAGATGAACACAGGATCAACATTGACGATTTCATTTCAAAACCTGTCAGCACAAAAAAACTTCTTGAAGCTATAGAAAAATTGCTCGCACGCCAGAAAGCAAACCGCTTAAAAATAGAATCATGGCAATCAGCAGGAATCGGGCAGGAAAGGATCGAAGAATATACCTCGCTGATGACTAATCTTGAAGTGGATATGAGCCTTCTCCAGAATATGAAGGTCCAGCTTTCTCTTGTTCATGATGGTGACCATAAAAACCGCACAGATTTTGAAGAGGTAATCGCGACTATTGAAAGCAGGATACAAGAGGAACGCATGCATGAAGAGGAACTCTATCGTGAGATGCAAAACTCCGTAGCAAAGGATGCAGAAATAAAAGAACGTGCAGAGCAGCGGGTACCTGAAATTAATGAAAGCAGATTGGATAATTTCCCTGTCAAAATAGAGACAGGATCATCAGTTCAACCGGAACATTCGGATTCCGGGGATATTACCTACCGTGAAAAGAATTTATCCATGACAGAACTCCTGAATCCGGAAATGAGTGTGCCTCAAAAAATCCCACTCCCGAATACCACCTCAATTACAGGGACTGTCCAACCGGACAAAAATCTACCGGACACTAAGGTAGCCACCGAAATATCCAGTCCAGATTTTCTTTTTGAAGACGAGGAAAGTTTGGAATCCTCACAAGAAACTCCAGAGTCAAAGCGTATGACAGAATTTCCTGCCAATGATCCCGAATATAATTTTACGCTATCAAAACCTTCAATCCCGATTGAAATCCCCAAAACAAATCCAGCTACCTTTTCACAACCCACAGGTGCATCAACAGAAAATATTGGGAGACACGAGAATCTCTCTTCAGAAAAGATGGTGCATGTTGTGGAACAACAATACCCTGTTCGCTCTGAACCGGTTCCAAGTCCAAAGCCTCATGATAAGAAACCTGTTGTCCCGAATGCACCCTTACCCAAGGTTATCGGATCCGGAACGGACACCTCTTTAAGAATGAGCCCATCCAGTCTTGGTATATCCAAAGAGACTGCAAAAAATAACCCGATCTTGCCTGTCAAGAATGAAACGGTGTCATCCGGAGGACTCATCTCAAAAATTATATCAATGATAATAGGGATTTTCAAACGTCATTGATAATAAGAGCCGTTTGTTTCTGCCATTCATGGTAAAAACAGGGATTTGTTGCATTTTTCCCTGAAAAACAGTATAGATTACAGGCCTTATTCCGCTAATATGCAATTCACATCATTAAAAACAATAATCATTTCAGGTCGAACGTATTCACAAACTTTATTTTGATAAATCCCCTTCTATCCTTATCCAACATGAGCATGAATAAGCAGGGCGAACCGTTTGCAATTTATGTTTTTGATCCCGGGTGCCCGGATTGCTGCTGTAATGACTGCGGTGAGGAATTCTTGTGGGATGGCGCCTCCCGGCCAGCCTGCCCGTCCTGCAATTCAAAAGACATCAGGTCTGCGTAACACGTAGTTTTATCAGATCCGGTAATTTTCCTATGCATTTTTTATGCAGAATGAGAATATTACAATGATGATCCTAATCTCAAAAAAATGTATACTGAATATTTTGATCGATTATTTTCTGGTGCATTTTCCATGACCCCTGTTCAGGATTGCCTGCAGTGCGGTAAGTGTTGCGAGAAATGGGGTTGGGGGCAGAAAGGGGTAATTGAAGATCTCATTCCCTGGATATTAGCAAACCGGCAGGATATCCTTGAACATGTTTTAATCAGGTTTGCAAATGGCAAGCGTTCGATTGGCAGAGGGATATCAAAAGAGGATCTGCCTCATATTGTCCGCATAGATTACTGGACTGATCTGAATGGCCGGACAATAACCTATTGTCCATTCTTCTGGCGAGCTGATGATGGAAAAGTTTACTGTAAAATTCATGACACAAAACCAAAAGTCTGCATCGGGTTTACGCCATGGAATGAGGGCATACGTGATTATGCTTTAAATTGCCCGGCCTGCCGGATCAACGCTCCCTGAAAAAGATCGAATTTTTAGGTTTTTTACAATATCTGGTAGTTGTGATGGAAACGTGGTCCGCCTCACAATAAACAGACTAATAAAACATTTATTGGAATATGCGAGTGCGCCTCTTCAAAGACCGCAGTGCGGATTATTTTTTTAAAGTCTGGGAGTAATATTCCAAAAGATTTTTTTTTAATCCGCAAAAAAAATTAAAAATGAAGGGATTTGTGAGATAGTTCAGATTATTTGTTAATATGCACAACCTTCGCCGGGGGAAATCCGTTAAAGTATGTGGATGAGGCATGGGAATATGCCCCGATGTTTTCTGAATAAACCAGATCCCCAATCTCCAGATCGGGTAGCTCTGCCGAGAGCGTGATGGTATCAAATGCATCACAGGTAGGGCCAAAGACCGCGGAAATATGCGTCTCACCTTCTTTAAACGGCAGGACCGGGTAGTTGCTGTGGTCAAATACCTGACCGGAATACGTGTGGTAAACCCCGTCGTTGATATAATAACAGGGCTTTCCATCGCGGAATGCTTTGCCGACAACTTTTGCAACTACTGAACAGGCATTGGCTACAAGGAAACGACCGGGTTCTGCAAGGATCTGCATATCTTTTGGAAACAATCGTTTTATTTCAGCATTCAGTTGTTTTGCAAGAATTTTAAAGGATTTAACTTCAGGATGATATTTCACCGGGAAGCCCCCGCCAATGTCAAGGATCCGAAGTTTCTGGCCGGTCCGTGACTCTACCTCATTAATGATATCGGCAGAGAGTTGAAGAGCCTGGACATAGTTCTCAAAATTGGTACACTGGCTACCAACATGGAAGCTGATACCTTCTACAACAAGCCCCATGTCGAAAGCTGAAACGATAAGATCTACAGCTTCACCGGGATGGGCACCGAATTTTGAGGAAAGTTCTACAAGAGAGCCGGTATTGGGCACCCGTATCCGTAGTACAAGTCCCGCATGTGGTGCATGCTGGCGGAGTTTTTTGAGTTCTTCACTATTGTCGAACGTGACTAATGGGTTGTATTTATCAAGCGCTTCCAAGGTCTCTATCGGCTTGATGGTATTTGCATAGATTATTTTGTCCCAAATCCAGTCCTGTCGTTCTTTTGCAGGCATTTTCCGGATGTTTTCATAGACGATCATAAACTCCGGCATGGATGCAACATCGAAACTGCTGCCCATATTAAAAAGAGTCTTTACAATCTCCGGGTTTGAATTTGCTTTTACCGCAAAATAAACCTGGACTTTGGGCAGGTTCTCCCGGAATTCCCGGTAATTATCCCGGAGTTTTTCATGATCGATAACAAAGATGGGCGTACCATGCTCTCGGGCGAGGTCTTGCAGGAGTTCCTTCCTGGCATCGCTGATATGATGTACCCCATCATCAGTCCCTTTCTTCTTTCTCTTCTTCTTTGCATCGACCGCGATTTTTGTCATTACATGATTCATTCATTGCACAAATAAGAAGTTTTTGAATTGCCAGACATCTTCACGGTCATAATCATTCTCTGGATTTTCTTTGAAATAGATAGCCCGGTTTTTTAACGGAGTCCAGTCTGAGGCACCCGAGTAAAATTCGCCAAGATATGGCCTTGCAATGTCTAACACAAATTCATGGGGGAGATCATCAGGAAGGCAGAAACCACGCTTGGGATTTTCAATCATCCACATGACCGCGGTAACAACGCCAAGGCCAACCTGGACCGTCGTTGCGTTCTGACCGGGTGCTAGGGTCTTTGCTTCTTCAATCGAGAGGATACTACCGGTCCACCAGGATTTGTAGGGATGACCCATCAGGAGCGCACCTAATGTATCCGACCCGCTGATAATTTCCCGGTCGTTTAATATCCGCAACTTCGGTTGCAACTCGTAATTCCTTCCCCGCAGCTCATGAAGCGATGCAACCGTTGCATCGCAGGGCAGGTATGCATAATGCACAGTTGGCCGGTAAATTGCCTTACCGTCTTTCCAGACCGTCCAGCGATCTGATATGCCAAATGCCTCCCCGTGCCGGATCACCATTCCGACTATCTCATGGTGAGGAAGCCATGAGCGCACCCAGGTATTAATCCCCATCTTTGCAAGCAGGATCTCGTTCTTTGGACCAACGGGTGGAATAGTAGCTTTATCCGGGAGTTCTTTTTCATGAGTACCCCATCCAATCTCTGCTGGGGCGGTACCTTCTTCACGGAGTCCTTCAATACACCACGTTCCAACGAATTCGTCAACGTTTTTTGGTGAGCGGGAAATCTGGGTGTCTCTTTCGGAACAATGGATGACCTTAATATTTGTCTCCATGGCAAGCCCGGCAAAATTCTGCTCCATGATCAGGTTCTTCATTTTTTCCGGATCCGGGGATATATCATCAGCAATCATCCGGCGCGCAATATCACAGAGTCCCTGTCGTGCAAAATGCGAGATAAGGCCGGGATTTGCACCATGATCCACCACACATGTGGGGCCGTCATGCCAGTCCTTCGTGAGTTCGTGGAGTTTCATCTGCCGGAAATACAGGGTTTTTTCATAAGGGCTGGCAGTGAATTTTTCGGCATCGGGATCCCAGGCTTCAACTGAAGTATTTACATACATTACGTTGTGATCATGACACCATTGAACCAGTTCACAACAGTCGATGTTCCATGCAAGATCGATCAATAAGCCCCCGTCTCCAAGATATTCTGAGAGGATTTGGCTTAGGTTGTCCCGGGTGACCTTTCGCTTGAAAAACCGGAGACCTCCGGTTGTCCAGGCCTTGAGATCCTGGGCTTTATTTTTAAAATCAATAATCGTGATATTTTCAAGAGGTATAGTTACGTGCCGGAGTAAGATGGGTAGTGTACACTTTGACACCGCCCCATACCCGATAATTAAAACCTTATTTTTAAACTCCAATCCTACCCCCCGGTTTACATTATCTCAAATACCGGATCTTCTCGTACGAATTGATCATAATACATGATAAACTGTTAAGAAAATTCGGGAGTTTTTTAATATGAAAAAGAAATATTCGCCGGAAACTGAATGACAGGACTTAAAAAAAATTATGGTTTTTTCTTCAAGCCCGGAATTTTTATGAAATCCGCATCCCGGCAGGTTATCTTTGCTTCCACAGCTTTTTCTTCGCAATCGGGTGTACAGAATTCGCCGGTATCATGTTTTTTTGTGCAGGTGGCACTTCCTGTTTCATTCCCTTTTGTCGGCCTTGACCCGGAGAGGTGTTTGCAAAGATAGGAAAAACTCATCATACTCGTTCACTTCCAGATTGCACGTGTAGTTACTTAAAGAAAGGTGCCGGTTTTTTGCGGGAATTTTTTTAAGGTTTCATTTCCAGACATCCAGACACATACGAATTTTTTTATTGCCCTGCTCGCGTCAGCTATTACAGAATCCATGTTTCGATATTTCTCATCGTAGTATTCGGTATCCCGCATTTCTGAACGTATATTCCACATGCTCTTCCCAAGACTTTTCGTCAGGAATTGTAACACTGTCAATCTCCTGGTTCCAGAGCTTGCGGAGATAAGCATCTGCGGTGATAAAAATCCGGGAAGCATGAAGCACTTTGCCTATTTTTCTTTCATGGGAGTCAACCACGAGAATCCGAAAACAGGAATACTGGCGACAGAGTTCGGGCCGTGATGTGTGGACAGAGCAAACAAATTTACTATTGCCGGTATCCCAAAGAAATGGACATGCCATTGGCTGTGGCATTTTATTGTCATGCAAACGGAACCAATCCCGTTTTTCAGTGTCGACTGATACGATTCGTTCTTCATTGGTAACCGTGAATTTGATTCTGAAGACAAAAGGATCCAGCTCATCTATTATTTCGATAATCTCGCCCATGGAACTACAGCATTCCCCGCATTGCTGGCAATAAAAGGCCAACGTTTACACCCACTTATCCTTATGCTTGAGCACAAATACGATATATCGAGTGTTAATGCATAAAAAGCGGTTACTTATTTTATAACGTCCAGATACTAGTAAGGTGATTCTTTTTGTCAAAACGGACAGTTGACATAATATTCCAGGCACTTTTTTCACTTACTGATCTCCGGGTAATCCTCCGCGAAACCGCACCGCAGCACGAATTGGATAACAAACAGCGAGAGCAGGCACAGCGGCTTTTGGAGAATCTTGAACGGCAGGTCGCTTCATTGAAACAGGAGATAATGAAATGAGATGCGCGAGTGGAATCGAGGCAAGACAGGTAGATGAACTTGCCATCAATATCGATCCGATCCAAGCGGGGGGAAGACTCACGGCCGATGCGATGAAAGCCGTTATAGCATACGGTGATGGATACTCGGTCTGCGATAATTGCCGCAAGCCTAACCGACTCGACTACATCAGCAAGCCCCCGATCGCAGAGTTTCACAAGGATGTTGCCGCATGGTTGAACATGGATGCGGTTCGTACCGTTCCTGGTGCACGGCGGGGATTCCAGGCAATAGCTCATACCTACGTTCAGAAAGGAGATCCGGTCCTGCTCACATCGCTCTCGCACTACACTGAGTTCCTTGCTGTGGAAGGAGCGGGAGGTATTGCCTGTGAGATCCCCGCAAACGACCAGCATATGGTAACGCCCGATGCAGCTGCATTAAAAATCGAAGAAGTGAAAAAACAGTTTGGCCGGGCACCCGTCCTTGCCTTTATCGATCATGTGGATTACCAGTATGGCAACATGCATGATGTTAAAGCGATCGCAAAGGTCTGTCACCAGTACGATATTCCCGTGCTCTATAACGGAGCATACACGGTAGGTATCCTGCCGGTAAATGGCAAAGATCTTGGCGTAGATTTTGTAGTCGGTTCCGGGCACAAGAGTATGGCAGCACCTGCACCTTCCGGTATCCTTGCCACAACTCTGGAACGAGCAGAAGAAGTTTTCCGCACAACTGCAATTATTGGAGATGTGACCCAGCGAAAGTTTGGGATCAAGGAACCTGAGATGATGGGTTGCACGCTCATGGGGGTCACACTCATAGGAATGATGGCATCTTTCCCCCAGGTTAAAGAACGCGTGAAACATTTTGAACGCGAACTGGAAAATAATCGTATTGTCGTTGATGGACTTCTCGCGGTTGAGGGAACGAAGATCCTTTCAGAGATGCCACGGAAGCACACGCTGATACGGGCAGATACTATCGGTTCATTTGACAAAGTAGCAGAATCACACAAGAAACGCGGTTTCTATTTTTCAAGCGCATTAGAAGAAAAAGGTGTTACCGGAGTTATCCCCGGTGCCACGAAAGTCTGGAAGTTCAACACTTACGGCATGACAAAGAAGCAAGCGGTATATCTTGCAAAAGTGTTTGCCGATATCGCTAATGAAAATGGTCTGCCTCTAGTGGCATAAAAACATAACACAATTTTTCCCAATGGGTAAATGGTCTGAATTACCGGCGGGTTTTAATACCCGATATGTCCCATGCTTCGTTGTCCCAGTACAGTGCCAATAATTAAAAAAATGAGCGGGGGAATGCCGGATGTTAGAAAAGCTGGATCTGAAAAAGACAATCGATGATGAAACCTTTGAAAAACCTATAGGCGACTTAAAAGAGCGCCTGAGCATTCTCCAGCGAACACTTCGCGATCTCAATATCCCCGTCATAATCGTTCTTGAAGGGTGGAATGCAGCCGGCATCACTATGTCCATCCACGAAATCATCCAGTCACTCGATCCCCGCGGTTTCAACCTGCACGCAATCGACAATCCTAGTGATGAGGAACAAGCCCGTCCGTTCCTGTGGAGATTCTGGCTGCGAACCCCTTCTAACGGAAGGATCGCCATTTTTGCCCGCAGCTGGTATAGCAGAGCTCTGGCTGAAAAACTGACTAGCATTGGCTGGAAAAAGTCAATGACTGATAAGGTCAGTGCAATAAACAATTTTGAACGACAATTAGCGGATAATGGTACCGTTGTTTTCAAATTTTTTTTACACATCAGCAAAGAAGACCAGAAAATGCGACTACTTGTGCGGGAGCGAAACCCGCTGACCGCATGGCTCGTAACTCCGAAGATCTGGAATTTTCATCACCATTATGATACCTATCTTCCTATCATCGATGAGTTCATTGAAAATACAGACACGGCATATGCACCATGGCATGTGATTGAAGCAACGGACCGGAAGTATACTATCTTAAAAATATACACCACTCTTGTAAAAACTCTGGAGAAAAGAATTGCAGAAACACAGTCCGGGCATTCAAAAAAAAGTAAAATAAAAAACATTATCAAACCCCCCAAAACACCGGTCTTGAGAAGAACATCTTCCGAATCACCTCATTCCAAAGAGGAATGCCATGACCTTCTTAATAATCTCCAGATAGAGATGCTGGAACTCCATTATCTTCTCTACAAGCGGAAAGTCCCTTTCATTATTGTGTATGAGGGGTGGGATGCCGCAGGGAAGGGTGGCAATATAATGAGAATTGCCCGGTACATGAATCCTTTGGGATATGATGTCATTCCTGTTGCTGCACCGACTCCGAATGAGAAACAATACCATTACATGAGAAGGTTTATCAAGCATTTTCCAAGCGCAGGCCATATCGCCATTTATGATCGCAGCTGGTATGGCAGGGTGCTTGTTGAACGGGTTGAGGGGTTCTGTTCCGAGAACGAATGGCAACGGGCCTACCAGGAGATCAATGAGATGGAGATGGATTATGTTGAGAGTAGTGGCGGTGGGATGCTCAAGTTCTGGCTTGAAATAGATAAAGATGAGCAACTCAAACGGTTCAAACAACGGGAAGATGATCCTCTCAAGCAATACAAAATTACCGAAGAAGACTGGCGGAACCGGGAAAAATGGGACCTCTATAATGACGCGGTTGATGAGATGCTGGCAAGAACCAATACACCATATGCCCCGTGGGTTGTGATAGAATCGGACGACAAATGGTATGCCCGGGTTAAAGCGCTAAAAACGGTTATAAAAAGTATAGAAGCACTTCTTTAATTTTTTTATTAATTTTCAAAGACTCAAGCAAAGTCCGCGCTGTTTTTTCATGTGTCCTCATCTTTACCAAAAAGATGGTGACATTGCTGCATAATGGTTAGTATTATTCTATGAAAAATCAGTTTCCCAAAACTATCTCACTGTTTAAGGCAGTCACATATTGTAATTCCGTGCATGCTTGATTCACAAGGGTATCGATATCCATTTTTTGTTCGCATTCCCGTATTACTTCCAGTACGGCAGAGGTGGCCGGCATTTTAGGAACTGCCCGACAGGCAAGATCTCCCGGATGCGTATCAAATGTCCCAATGCGCCGGGCAATGGTGATGATCTCTTCCTTGTCGTATGTAATGAGAGGGCGCAGGACGGGGACGGTCATACCATCGGAAATAACAGAAAGGTTAGGTAATGTCTGGGAAGCTACCTGACCCAGATTTTCACCGGTAATAATTGCAAGCGCACCTTCATGGTCCATGAGCCGGGCTGCTACCTGTAACATGAATCGTTTGCAGATTACGCATCGGTATCGAGGGGGTATACGAAGTTCCTGCATCCGGGTATACAGCGGCTCACTATTTGCAATCACCATCATGAGCGGGTTTCCTGCACACCATCGCGAGAGCCTGCGGTGGTTTTCTATTGCCGCAGACTTCACATCGCTTCCTGCCCAGCGCCCGCCATCAAGATGCAGGTGAGTGATCTCAACCCCGCGTTTCATTGCCAGCCAGGATGACACCGGTGAATCAATACCAGATGACAGCAGGACCAGTGCACGACCCTGTGTTCCTAAAGGTAATCCGCCAGGTGCCGGGATACGGGTATCATATACAAGTCCGCCAAAATCCCGGACTTCGACAAAGATCTCATAATCCGGATGATCGAGATCAACTGAAAGGCCAGGAATGTGCTCATAGATGGCTGAACCAATCCGCGCACCGAGTTCTTGGCTGTCAAGCCCGGTTTTCTGCTGGCGTTTTGCCCGAACTGCAAAACTCATACCCGCCGACAAGCGCGCTGATGCAAGCGCGATCGCTTCTGTGCAGAGAACGTCGATATGGCCGCTGGTCTTTGTACAGATACTGACATCCACAATACCAAAAATCCGGGATACAATATCGGCAATTTTCTCGGGTTCGTCGCCAAAGATAAGAATGCGTCCCCGTGGTGTTTCATAATGACCATGTAAACCGGATGCAGTGAGTGCTTTTCCGATATTTCGTAAGAGCAGCCCGATAAAATGATGTTTCACGGGTTCACTTTTTAAGAAAAGCTCGCCGTATCGTACCATCACGAGTCGTTCCGGACTATTCTTTTCCACGCAGGTTTGCATATTCCTCTAAACAATTGATATTCAAGGGAGATAACCATTGGCGGTCATGCTTTGGGTTTTTGGGGGTCATTTTTTTATCTTTTTATTTTAGGAAATAGCCTTATTTATACTGAAAAAGGGTGCTGACAACGAAATCCTTTAATCAGGAGAATGAATAGTGTACTGAAATGGCGAAAAAGGCGAGCAAGAAAATTGAACCAGAACCGATGAAGTTGTTTTATATTTTTTACAACCAGGAACGCTGGGACA
>JBAZQT010000014.1:0-51721 GCA_041645055.1 Methanoregula sp.
ACCTATGAGCAGGCCCTGATGGAAGCCCGTGAAATGGGGTACGCTGAAGCGGATCCGACCTATGATGTCAAAGGCATCGATGCGGCGATCAAACTGGTGATTCTTGCAAATACTATCTGGGGGCATTATGTTCGGTTGACGGATGTCGACTGCACGGGCATCGATCTCTTAACACCAGATGCACTGCGTCTTGCTGAGGATGAAGGATGCACGATTCGTCTAATTGCAGAAGCGATACCCAGAAAGCAAATTCTTCGTGTCTCTCCCCGCATCATAGAAAAAAATCATCCTCTTGTAGTTGATGGCACGTTAAATGCTCTTACGCTTGAAACTGACATGGCCAAAGAGATCACGCTTATCGGCCGGGGCGCAGGATCAGTTGAGACGGCAAGTGCGATAATCGGGGACCTCCTTTATATTAAGGACCGCTATGACGGGCGTGCTTGAGCACAGGCGCGAGTATCTGCGCCTGATGCGCCAGATCACGCTCGACAAGGGTTTTTTTACGGTCACTGATATTCATGCGGCTGCAAACATTCCCCGCAGCACAGCGCAGGATTGGGTTTACCGTTTACTACGGGAAGGGTGCGTGTTCCTTCGCGAGGAGAAAAGGGGAAGGAATGCAGCACGTTATGCAGCGATAAGCGCGATACCTTCCAGTACCTGCCGACGTATTTTCACTACCGTTGATGGAGATAATGTTGAGATTTATCATGACTGCTTGAGTGGAGCATGTGCTGCTTTTTGTGGATATCATCATGCGCTTGCTGGTGGAGTTCTATCAAATGTCCAGCGTGACGGAACTCTTCTCAGGGAATGTGCTCGGGTAGGATATGTCGATGTACCCATCGGGCTGATGCCTCTATCTGCTGTGGGTGTCATTGGCGTTAAGCGAAACGGTGAATCAGTTATCCAGAAGATACGGTGCATTGGCGGACCGGCTTATTCTCTGTCCGATATGATGGCCCGGGCGGAAGGTGTGATGCGGGTAGATACAAGCCAGAACGGACACATTGTTGAAGGCGATGTCTGGACTCAGGCTTTGGTTCACGTGACAATTGGGATTGATGACACCGATTCAAAGGAAGGAGGTGCAACCTTTGCGCTCGCTCTTGCACTTCTTTCGCATGTGACCCGGATCAAAGGTGTACTGCCCATCAGCCATCACGTTGCGATGCTCAACCAGGATGTTTTTGTAAAGACTGCTGGCAACTCAGCGAGTTTTATTGAAGTAGCTGTTGTTCCGGATCGAATCAACGAGCTTACTGATAAGGTACGACGGTTTGTAGCCGATGAATCACTTTCCCGGGAATGGGGCGTTGCGATACGAACCGGGATTGGTATTCCCAAAGGTCTGCGAGAATATGGCAGACTGGTGCGTGGGCAGGTTATTACCCGAATAGTTGCAGAGGCGACGGCTGAGGAGTTTGGGATTTCCCTGGTTGGTGGCAACGGTGTAATTGGGGCTTTGGGTGCAGTTGCTCTTGCCGGGCTCCCTCATGAGGTGCTGCTTGATCCGGCGCGGGAAATTTTTTCGTAATTGTACTTTGGTTGTGCAGTCCTGACAATCTCTCCTCTATCAGATTTTGAGCCGAAGATTTAAGTTCAACAGAGACGTTGAACAAAAAAGTGATTATCCTTCCTATATTTGAAAAATGGATCATGCGGTTATAAATGGGTTGATAACCGTTATCCACAGTACTTTTTTAAAATGTGAATCCTCAGAATATATCGTGCTAATATTGTGTTGTTTCATGGTCACCATAAGAAGGATGTTCTAAAAAGTGGAGTTAGATGCATGTCCATCTTCCAATTCCTCAAATTCTCTGACGTGATCTCACTGTCGGGCAACAACGAGTCTTTTTACAGCCTTTAGACTGTTTTCTCCATAATATCATGGGTTAAAAAAGTGACCCATAAAAGCCCGTTAAATTGCAGGCTAAATTCGCGATTTTCCGGGTTATTTTATGAAAATAACCATTTTAAACAGTATTTTTTATAGTGGTGGACACGATCTCCAAAATATTTGAAAACGGGATTCAAAATATAGCAAACGGAGCCCGAATTGGACTCTAAATAGATCATCACCACGGAATCCTGTTTTGACCTTAAATCCTTCAATTCAAGAGTTTTTAGATTCCTGCGCACTATGTTTTCAATTATAGATACCGAAACAAAGGTACGTATTAAAAAAATTATTATGAGGCATGATCGACAAAACGTGCCATGACATTTCTCATCGGTTCACGAACGGGAAATTGTTAAAAGATTTTCTCGAGTACTCTACACTGTTTCTTCTTTTACTAACGATAACTGCAGTTTGTTCCAAAATTTTTCAACCAGGATAATAATCTGACTTAGTTTTTTTCCAATTAAAGTCTGCCAGAATATTTCGCAGAGATCGTTTACTGATCAGGAATCCTTGGAGAATTACTGGAACATGAGGTCAATCCGGATATTCGCTTTAATTAATCATACTCTTGGTAAGGTCTTTTAATCATTTCTCGATATTATTTAAAAAAAACACTTATTCAGGATTTGATATTATTATCACTATCGTGAGTATTTGAGTCATTTCTTCATTAATGCCGGGTATTAGAAATCCTCTCTATACAAAACACCATGTCGGCCCGGGTTGAAACAAAAATGTTCTGTGTTCTTGCCATTCTACTTTGCGATCACTCCCGAATTTACTGGATGTTTCATTGTCCGGCTTAATTAATCATCGGATTTAAGACAAAAACATATATATACAAAGACGAGGAATAACGTGGATATACATTGTCATGTCCAGCAATGGGCATATCGAAGGTGTTTAAAATTATGGCATTTACCAAAAAGAATGAAGAAGCAGTTTCACCGGTCATTGGCGTGATCTTAATGGTCGCAATCACGGTGATCCTTGCAGCAGTTATCGCTGCATTCGTGTTCGGTATGGCAGGGAATATCCAGAGTACCAAGACGGTTGGTGTAACTCTGACAAGTAATCAAACAAATTTTGGGGTGGCCACTATCACGGGAGGAGCTGATCTCAAAACTCTTAATCAGGTCAACGCCTCAATCGATGGCGCCACTGAAGTAATATTGATCCCATCCCCAGTATCAGTTGGTAAATATGGTACCACAACAACTGCTGTGAATGGCAAACGTGTAATATTAACTGGTTATTTCACTGATGGTACTGTTCAAATGCTTATTGATAAACAATTTTAACCTTTTTTTTACATTTGAGTATATTCATTAGCCGGTTCATACTTGTAGTTTCACTTATCATCTATCGGTAGATCCTTCTAGACTATGGAAATGTCGAATGATGATATGTGTAAAAAAAATTTTGGATACAGCATCCTTCAAATCCGTGAAATAAGGTAGGGTATTCGTAATCTTTTCAGAATTTCAATAAATGTTCTGGCAGAATCGTATTCAACATAATTCCCGATGTTAATCTCTTTTTCGGTTTCAATTATTTCTTTAATTATTCCTGCTTTATTGCGGATTTCGCCAGATCTTCAAGGTCGGACAACCACTCTTTAATGATCGTAAGTTTTCCCAGAAGCCCTGTCACACATGGGAAACCTCCATGAATTATAGGGGTTACCCAGCACTCCCCACTGATATAAAGAATGGTGCAAAAAAGAATTGAAACCTCTTGTTCACCGGAAATACCCGACCACATTCCGGAAAAGTTGCAAATTCAAAGACTCGACCGGCAAGGCAATCCCCTGTCTTTTCATCTGCTCTTTTCTAAGGGGCCAGTCATACATGTTGACAAACTCCATCGCCCGTTCAGGATGCGGCATCAGGCCCAGCACCTTACCATCAGCGGATGTGATCCCGGCAATATCCTCAACAGAACCATTCGGATTCCATGGATATTCACCATATGCGGGAGTTAAATCATCATGACAGTACGTAAACGCAACCATCTTCTGTCGTTTTAACCGAAGCAGAGTGTCTGGCGTGCAGGAGAGATTACCTTCGCCGTGAGCAACCGGGCAGTACATTCGTTCTATACCTTTGGTCCAGAGATTCTCCGCAGCGGGTTTTAATGAAACAAACCGGCATTCCAGTCTTCCGCCGCGGTTGGGCATCAGAGCAATGTCGCGTGTATAGTGCTTGTCAAACGCAGGCACCAACCCGAGGTTTGCGAGGATTTGGAAGCCATTACAGATCCCTAAAACTAGGTTATCGCCATCAAGAAACTCCAGCAGGTCATCCCAGAGATTGTTTCTCACCCGGTTGGCATACGCATTACCGGCACCGGTATCGTCTCCATAAGAAAAACCCCCAGGGAAGACAAGTAACCTGTATTCCGAGAGACCTTTTCGTCCTGCGATCAGATCGTTGATATGGACAATGTCTGCGTCCATGCCTGCCCGTACGAGCACTTCTTTGGTCTCCATTTCGGAGTTTATCCCAAAGCCGCTCATGATGAGTGCTTTCTCATCGATCATAGGCAATGCTGATCGTTTTTTTGCGTCGGTTATCCTGGAAGCATTTTGTTGTGCAGCAATCGCCATGATCAATACCCCCGGAATGGTGCTTTATATGCAGTCGTAAGCTCGGTAACGGGAAGATCCAACAGGAGTTTACCTGATGTAATACGCAGGTTCTTACTGCCAACACGGCCGAGTAGCTGCGCATCCACCCCACAGATACGTTCAAACGCCCGTTTGTGATCCGGAGCTACGGTAACCACAAACCGGCCAAGGGATTCAGAGAAAAGGTAATAGTCCGGGCGCATTGTTGATGGAATAGTAATATCCATGCCCAGTTGGCCGGCAATGGCAACTTTTGCCAGAGCAGTTCCAAGACCTCCGTGGCTAACCGGAAACGCGGAGGCAATCAGTTCATGAGAGATGGCATCCGTTAGCCGCCCGTAGCGGGCTTTTACGAGATCTGCATCCAGTTTCGGCACCGAATTTCCTATCCCCCCAAGCAGGGTGAAATACTCAGACCCGCCCAGTTCTTCAGCCGTCCCACCGATTACATACACTAAATCGCCTTCGATCTTTGCATCCAGGGAGACGGATTTTATTACATCCGGATGGATCCCAATCGAAGAGATGAGCAGCGTGGGGGGCACCGAGACCTTAACCGGGTTGTCGTTAGCATCGAATCCTGAGAAATCATTATACATGCTATCCTTTCCGGAGATAAACGGGGTGCCGAATGCAACTGCATAATCATAACATGCCTGTGCGGTCCGTTTCAACTGGCCGAGCCGTTCAGGTTCGTCCGATGAGCACCAGCAAAAATTATCGAGAATCGCGATAGTATCGAGCGGGACACCGATCGCTATAAGGCCACGGATGGCTGTATCGATCGCGGCTCCGGCCATGAGATATGGATCGATCTCTGAGTAAGTGGGGAAGAGGCCCTGTGAAAGTCCAACGCCTTTTTTTGAGCCGGGAACAACCTTAGTGAGCGTGGCTTCAGACTGCACTCGGCCGATACCCTGCACCGGCCCAAGCACATGACCGCCCTGTACTGTATGATCGTACTGGATGGAGATGAATTCTTTTGAACAGATATTTTTTTGCCCAAGCATTGAGCGTATTGTAGCGTCAAGACGGTCTGGGCAGATGTGGTCCGGTTCGTGATATGTCTTTTGAGTGTACGTTGTTTTTAAGTGCTTTTGAGGTACACCCTCGTGAAGGAAATCAAGAGAGATATCCATCACGACATTGCCATGCCACTCAACAACGCATCTTCCGGAGTCCGTGAACCTCCCGATTATAGTTGCCTCTACTTCCCGGTTTTGCATCAGGCTCATGAGCGCATCAAGTTTCTCCGGGGGTACTGCTAAAGTCATGCGCTCCTGCGACTCCGAGATCCAGATCTCCCATGGTGCCATGCCATGATATTTCAGAGGTACTTTGTCAAGATACACATGACAACCGTTGCATTCCTTTGCCATCTCTGCAACTGAACAGGATATCCCACCTGCACCATTGTCCGTGATGCTGCGGTACAGCTCTTGGTCACGGGCCTCCTTGACGATAACATCGGAGAGCTTCTTCTGGGTGATAGGATCACCTATCTGGACCGCCGTTACCGGGCTTGCCGGGTCGAGAGCTTCAGAGGAGAATGTGGCCCCGTGAATACCGTCTTTCCCCACGCGCCCTCCGGCGACAACAATGAGATCGCCGGATGCTGCCTTTTTTTCATAGAGTTTCCGGCCCATGTGTTCCCTAGGCATAACCCCAACCGTCCCGGCAAAGACTAACGGTTTTCCAACATACCGGTTATCGAACCAGCACCAACCCTGCGGTGTAGGAATACCCGAGCAGTTCCCACCAACCCCTACCCCCCGAACGACCCCATCAAGAATCTGGCGTGGAGAGAGAATAGGTGTGGACTTGTTCTTCCCACGAAAGAGGGCGGGATTATTATCAGGATCCCCAACGCAATACCCGTAGAAGTTGATACAGGGTTTTGCCCCAAGACCAAAACCAATCGTGTCCCGGTTAACCCCGACAATGCCAGTGAGCGCCCCTCCGAATGGATCAAGTGCTGATGGTGAGTTATGCGTCTCGACTTTGTGTGTCACAAGATACGTGTCATCGAATATGATCGAGCCCGAGTTGTCCGTAAAGACGGTGACACAGATGTCCTTTTTTCCTTTCTCTGCACGGATGGTATTGGTGGCAGCCTGAATGAAAGTCTTGTAAAGACCGTTTGGAACATCGTCGTCCATGGCAGAGGCAAATATTGTATGCTTGCAGTGCTCGCTCCATGTCTGGGCAAGTGATTCGAGTTCGATATCGGTTGGCATTCGCTCCTGAGAAATGAAATATTCTCGTATTGCATGCATCTGGATGATATCAAGCGCGAGTGGCCCTCTTCTCTGCCCGGTTGAAGCATCAACAATCCCCTCTTTTCCTATCCGTGCGAGTTCCGTATCATCAATATCAAGATTTACCGTCTCTGCGGTGGATAATTCGTTGAGATGGACAACAGGCACGACCTGATCCATGCCCTTGTCGCCATATTCTGCCCGGGTCCGGATATGCACCCGGTTTACGAGTGGATTTGCAAGGGTTGCGGCAAGTTTTTGTAATTCAGAAGGTGATAATTTGCCGCAGACCAAAAAGAGTTGCGAAGTATAGACCGCTTCTCCTTCAACAAATTTTAGAGAAAAGAAATCTTCAATTGTCTGCCGGGCCGTAGTGCCAACATTATCAGTCACACCCGGAAGAAATCCTACTTCGATAGCATAATCAAACGGTATTCGCGTTGGTGTGTCAACTAAATATTTTTGAACAACGGGATTGATGAGCTGCGTAGCAATATCTGTGAGTTCTTTTTTAGAAAAATCCCTGGTGCCAGTCGCAATCGTATAGACATCAATGAGATGCATTTCATCGACCGGAAAACCCAGGGATCGAATCCTGCTTGTCCGGGTTTTTAACCGGGGATCGGTTGTATAGTGAACTTCTATCCGGTGGATACAACTCTCCATGTTTACTATATGGGACTGCAATTACAAAATAGATGTCGTAGGAAGATCAGAATGCAGTCCACATCATCCCAACAGCAAATGCAGTACGGTACTCATCTTCAGAAAGCCCGGGGCATTTCTCTTGGAGCAGGGCAAGTGCCTTTTCCATAGCTTCGTCACCACTGCCGTATTCTCCTTCACGGAACGCATTGCACACATCATATACATCGTGCGAGAGCCGTTGGATTCGTATCAGGGCATCCCTGCACATAGCCATGGATTCGTTCTGAACCCTGTCGCGTATACGGTTGAGGAGATCTCTATCATCCGGTGCCGGGCAGGAAGGTGGTGACCGGCCTTTGCGGAAGATAAGATCAAACGCAATACTCATAACTTCCGGATTGGGTTGGGGTGGTAGAGCGGGCATGGGAATATTCCTTATCAGGGTGGAAATACCATGAAAATACTTCTGGTATCTTAATTTGTTATTATTAGACAGATCTCCTATATTGAATTTTTAGGAAAGATGGTGGAGATCATGGACTGCACTGTTGATTGCAGTTGCTGTCTTAGGAAACCGCAGAATTTATACACAATCCCAATACACGCTAAGCAGTTGCATGGCAAAAAAATGTGAACGATGCGGAACACCGGCACTTGATAACCACTCAGAGTTCTGCAATCGTTGCGGTTCTTTGGTTATTGAAGAGCCCGAAATAAAAATACCTGTCTGCAGCAGATGCGGGAATCCCGCTCCCAATGCAGAGGTGCTTTTCTGTAACCGGTGTGGCGCAGAATACCCGACCGCAGGATCAGAAAATAATTACCCGCTCTGTCCGCGCTGTGGGAATATAATTCATGATGAACTGTCAGAGTTCTGTAACCGGTGTGGTGCTCCCGTACGGCAAGCGCCAGAACCAAAAGTACCCGTTTGCTGCAGATGCGGGAATCCCGCTCCTGATAATGAAGCGCTTTTTTGTAACCGTTGCGGTACGGGATACAAAAAAGAACCAGAGGATAAAAACCCACTCTGCCCGCGCTGCGGATATACAATTCCTGATGACCAGTCGCAGTTCTGCAACCGGTGCGGTGCGATAATCGGAACAAAACCTGTGAATAAAAAACCCGTATGTCCGAAGTGCGGTGCTACAGCTCTTGATGAACAGACCGTCTTTTGCAACCGCTGCGGAACCCCGTTTAATCGTCCGGTTTCAAATTTAAAAACCGTCCATACTCCGGTGCATAAACCGACACAACCGGTATCAATTAAAATTTCCCAAAAAAAACAGGTACCTTCAGTTGTAGTTCCGGAAGATCTCTGGGATCTTGTCTCGGATGAGGAGTTCGAAGAAGCGTATTATCCACCTCAAGTTGCACCAACCACATCCCGTTCACTAAAAAAGTATGCCCATCTTCCGCTTGTAGCCGAAGAACTGGGTGGTGGAAAATTTAAGGATGAGAGCATTGCTATTTCGGCGAACTCAAAAAAATACGGACATCTACCATTAGTTGCCGATGAATTCAAAGAGAAACAATCCCCGCGTCTTGAGATTGAGTCGCCTTATCTTCCCCCGCCCCCAAAGGAGAAGAAAGCTGGCAAGTCGAAAAAAGGATTCTTTGATCTGTTGAAAAAATGATCTGGAAAAGTTCCGGATTTAAAAACTAAAAAAATTGTTTTTCAGATTACTATTTTCGGAGCATCCTCATCGTTACCGGTCTGATAGTCCGGGTGCACTTCCTGCCTTGCAATCAGAGCAAGGATGAGAATAATAATCGCAATTACAAACGAGAAGAAGAAGGCCAGATCAAATCCTGCTGTCATCAGCTCTAGTTTGATGTTTGATGGTGCGCTCTCTGTAATCCCATGTTGCCCGGCAATTGCGATGATTCCCCGGGTAAAAACGAGGTTTGCAAAAGCTATTCCCAATGTCAGTGGTGCGAACCGCTCCAGGCTCGTGAGGCTTGAAACCATGCCCTGGTATCCCTTTCCCACTGAGTTCATGATCATGTTCGAAGCCGGAGTGATCATCAGGCCAAGACTAAAACCAATAATAAGCAGGCAGAGAACCACAAATCCTGTTGAAGAGCCAACCCGGAGGAGTGTCATCATATAAAAACCGGCTACAAGGAAAATCCCCGCAGCAATGCAAAGCACCCTCCCTCCAACCCGGTTATAAAGTATACCTGCAAGTATACCGGAAACCATCATTGCTACTGAAAGAGCGGTTAAGATTAGCCCGGCATCTGATACGCCGTAACCTTTTACGTACTGAAGATAGAACGGGAGCAGGTAACTGATTCCGGCAAAACTGAAAAAGACCAATGACATGATAAGGTTGGTCAGTAAGAAATTCCGGTTCTTAAAGAGGCGGAGCTCGAGCAACGGGTCGGATACCCGGAGTTCGTGCCAGATAAAGTAAGCAAGTGTGATGATGGCAAGTCCAAGTGTGCCAAGAATGGCCGGGGATGTCCATCCTAATGCGTTACCTTCAGATACCGCGAAGAGAAGGGCTGCAAGTCCGGTAAAGATCAATAAGGCACCGGCCTTGTCAAAGCCTGCAGGTTTGTTATGGGGCGTTGTTGCCGGAATAACTTTTGCACCGAGCAGGATTGCACAGATTCCTACCGGCACGTTGATGAAAAAGATCCAGTGCCATGAGAGGAACTGGGTAAGTACTCCTCCTATAGTCGGTCCTATTGCAGTCCCGAGTGCGGCAACAGTCATAATAATTCCCATGGCTTTTCCTTTCTGCTTCATGGGAATGTACGCAGTGACCATAGCCGGCGCGATTGCTGTTATCATAGCACCCCCTATTGCCTGGAAGGCACGTGAGCCGACAAGTATAGGAAATGAATTTAAGAGATCGGGTAGCAGTCCGCAGGAAAACGATCCGATTGTAAATATCACAAATCCTGACAGGAAGACTTTCTTAAACCCTATGCCATCAGATAATTTGCCGAAAATAAGGACACAACCGGCCATTACCAACAGGTAGATGGTAGACACCCAGCTCACGGTGCTTGTGGAAATATCGAATGTCGATGAAATGGTTGGCAGTGCAATATTGACGATCGTTCCGTCAAGTGCCGACATGAATGCTGCAAGAGAGATGGAAATGATCAGCAGATTAAAACCGGCCTGATCCGTTCCATGACGGGTATTTTCCATGTAAGGATATTGGATTGCAGGCTAAAAAAGATGGGGGATTAAAAAGGGGATGCGGGATGGAGACAGGAAATTATTTATGAAGAACTCATTTGAATGAATAGAATCGGGATATCGTTTATTTCGTTGTATTTACTGTGATGAGCCACCTCTCCGGATAACTAGAAAAGAAATTTATAATCTCAATTATTGGCGTTTCTCATTTTCCATTTAATTTAAGAATTCGGAAACCGGGCAACAAAATCCATAACGCTGCGGAGGCAGCCGTCCATGTTAAGATACTCAAATTGCGAGAACCTGCCGACAAGCGGGATACATGCGGAGGTGCAATGGTCCTTAACTATTGCGATATTTTTCTGGTAATCAAGATCATAGACCACATAGGCATAAGGCTGGCGTTCCACAGATGAATAGATTATCTGTTCTTTTTTCAGGATATGCATTGCCTCTAATGTCTTTACTACTTGGTCGATGAGCACCGCATCCCCCATGCGGGATACTTCATCACCCGGCTGGTGAGTAATCTCGGCAAGCACCGAACCACATCCTCCGGGTGCGGCATGGTTACTGTAATTGGAGGGGAACGAGATGCGGTTGGTCATGCCCAATGCGATTTCCGGGATATAGAGCCATGAGATATCTGGTACTGCTCCTTGTATTCCGATATTCACGCAGACAAGTGCATTGTACCTGAGGGCAGAACTCGCCTTCTTAACAACGGCTGGCACATTGTCGAGAGCTGCAATCAGATGCTGTACCGGGATAGTAGAGATACACTGATCTGCTAATATGATCTCATGTCCATTACTGATCTCAAAGACATCGCCTTTTTTCCGTACTGATGTCACACGGAATCCGATCCTTATCTTGTCCTGAATCGGTTCTGCGATAGCACTGACAAGTGCTTCAATACCCCCATCAAGCGGGTAGGAAAAAATCGATTGGTGGGTGTAGCCTTCAGTGGAAATACCTATGGCAGATTTGATAACGTCCTCGACAGGGGGACGGGGAATTCGCCCGTCAACCCAGTGCATGGACATATGATCGGTTGGATATTTCCAGATCTTCTCATTGTACGGAACCATGTAACATTCAGCAATCCCTTTTCCGAAAGTATAGTAAATCCATTCCCGGAAATTCTTTGGTGCAGGTAATTCACCTTTTTCAACTGCTACATGAGTCTTTACAAATTCGTTGATGCAGAAAAACCGGTCCTGCATGGGAAGGTCAGAAAGTCCGTTCTCAAACGGGTATTTCACATACTGGTCTTTATAAAAAATTTTTGTGTTGCGTTCATTGCGCTGCTCGTTTCTTTCAATCATTCGCCGCATAAACGCGAGCACTTCTGTATCCCGCGAGAATATGATATGCGAACCACCAATATCGAAAGTATATCCCTGTTCGTTTTTAGAGCGGCAGAGTCCGCCATACGTCGTTTCCGTTTCAAGGACAACGACATCGTTGCCTTTTTCATGCAGCAGACGGGCCAGTGCTAGTCCTGAAAGTCCGCCGCCAAGAATTGCGATTGTCACTGCTCATACGTTAGCAGCCGGAATTTATATTGTTGAGTGTAGATGCGGGAGTAGTGATTGAAGCTGTCCAACAGATCTTGCCAATTGTAGGACTGGTTTTCTTTTCCAGCATATCCTTCTCAAAACGCATTTAAGAAGGCCAGACAAAGTATTCCAGAGAAAAAATTGATTATTATGGCTGTTGACTTTCCAAAACGCGTGGTTCATGGAGGCACAGGAAAGCGCCAGCTCGAAAAAACAAAGAAAAACCTGCTGGATTTCAGCGCGAGTATCAATCCGTTCCCCCCGGATTTTGAATGGCACTGCAATCCGGCATTTCTTACATCGTATCCTGATGATTCCTATTATGAACTTAAAGAAAGAATTGCCGCTGTATTCCACCGCAACCCTGATGAGATCTGTGTTGGGAATGGTTCGATAGAGCTTATCAGGGTTTTTTGTTCAGTCGTCCTTCGCGGGGATAAACATTTTTTTTGTGAATCACCGACATTTGGTGAATATGCATTATCCGCCCGACTTGCCGGTGCTGCACCTTCGGACAACCCCATAAAAGCAGATGTATCATTCATCTGCAACCCCAATAATCCCACGGGACTATTACTGGATAAAAAGAACCTGATACAGAGACTCTCTGAAATGAGATCGCATGACGGGATACTCTTTTGCGATGAAGCGTTTATCGGACTTTCCGATCCCCAAGAGAGCCTTGCTGATATCACCGATCCAAACCTCTTCGTCCTGCATTCGTTAACAAAAAGTTTCTCTGTGCCGGGAATCCGGTTTGGTTTTGGTTTTGGGTCACCGGACCTCATTGAAAAGATTGAAATTTCCCGCCCCCCCTGGAGCGTAAATGCATTTGCAGAGGCTTTTGCAATGCAGGCGCTCCTTCATATGGATGAGCTTAAGGCGTCGCGTGAGCACATCCGGCAGGAACGAGACTGGCTCTCCCATGAAATCACTGCGCTGGGACTCCACTGCCATCCATCATCCGTGAACTATATTCTCGTAGAATGTAATCGTGATGTTACAAAGCTTTGCCAATGCCTTGAAAAGCAGTTAATTCTAGTGAGGGATTGTACATCATTTGGACTGCCAACCTGCATCCGCATTGCAGTCCGGACCCATAAGGAAAATCTTCTGCTCGTGGGGGCTTTAGCGGCATGTATGCCCTGATCATGGCAGGGGGGGCGGGAAGCCGGTTGAATATGGGGGAAAAACCCCTTATTATGATCTGTGGGCGGCCTTTGATCTCTTACGTGATTGATGCATTCGAAAGTGCCGGTTATGAACCCGTTGTAGCTGCGTCTCCCAAGACCCCCATGACTATGAACTGGTGTCGGGCTCGTAGTATTGAATTCTGTAAAACAGAAGGGGCAGGTTACATAAAAGATATGGTAAGTGCAGTCGGGATGCTCGATGAGAAAAAACCGCTATTTGTCAGCGCCTCAGATCTACCCTGTATTACACCGGATATTATTCATACTATCAATGATGCATATCGTTCTGGCGAAAAAGATGCTTGTTCTGTCTGGGTGCCCGCAACTATGGTAACATCCTGTCGGGAGGGTATGCCATACCGCGAGGAAATCCACGGAATTCCGGCATGCCCTGCGGGTGTTAATATTCTACGGGGTGCGCTCATTTCACAACCTCAGGATGAGCTGCAGCTGCTTTTAGAAGAACCACGGCTGGCTCTTAATGTCAATACACGGGCTGATCTGGCCGAGGCAGAAAAAATTTTAAAAAAATCGTTCTCATGACCTTATTCCCACAATACATTTTCTACGGAAAAGCATTCAATTTGTGACATTCAATCAAAAACAGGCTAGATTCTGCCATATCGGTCAGGAATGCATATTAAGGTGCATCACCTAGATCTTGGTATTATGGGAGAGTCGCAGGAGATAGAGCTGCGGGGTCATATTATTGACTCCGGGATTATGACACAGCTCTTCGACCGGGTTATGGACATGGGCGGCAACTTCGAAATTCTTGCCTTTGATATTGGCAAAAAGAAGACCGATCCAAGTTACACCCGGCTGCGGGTTAATGCCCCAAATAATGAGAAACTCCGATCCATCTTATCCGAAGTCCATCGTCTCGGCGCTCGTCCGGTCGAAGTCAAGGATGTCTTCCTTGTTGCAGCTGAAGCGGATCGCGTTGTCCCAAAGGGGTTCTACACGACCTCCAATCATCCGACTGAAATAAAGTATAATGGTGAATGGATTCCGGTCGAGTCAATTGAGATGGATTTCCTCATAGTCGTGAATCCTCAAAAGATACAAGCAACCGCTGTAGCCTTGGGAAAAATCCGGAAAGGCGATCTGGTTATTGTCGGTGAACAGGGCGTAAGTGTGAATTACCCCGAACGCCCTCGTGAGGAGAGCACGTTTGAATTCATGCATGGCACTGTATCTTCAGAACGACCCAGTGAGACCCTTATTGCAAGGATTGCCCGGGAAATTCTTGAAGTTCGGAAGACCGGGGGAAAAATAGCCGTTGTCGGGGGCCCCGCAATCATTCATACCGGAGCTGATAAAGCCCTCGCAGAACTGATTCATAGAGGGTACATAGATGTCCTCTTTGCCGGAAACGCATTGCCAACTCACGATATTGAATACAATCTCTATGGTACTTCTCTCGGAATGGACATCTCAACCGGTAAACCCGTTATGGGGGGTCACAAGCATCATCTCTATGCGATAAGCGAGATCATGCGGGCCGGATCAATAAAGAAAGCCGTAGATAATGGTGTTGTAAAAAGCGGAATAATGTATGAATGCGTAAAGAAGAATGTCCCGTTTGTCCTTGCTGGATCAATTCGGGATGACGGACCTTTGCCGGATGTAATACAAGATGTCATGGAGGCTCAGGATGCTATGCGTAAGCATATCGAAGGATGCAGCATGGTGTTAATGATTGCAACCCTCCTTCATTCCATTGCCGTTGGTAACTGTCTGCCTTCGAAGGTCAAGACCGTCTGTGTGGACATTAATCCTGCCCATCTCACAAAATTGATGGATCGTGGTACAACGCAAGCAATCGGTATCGTATCAGATGCAGGAACATTCCTTCCGCTGCTCGCAAAACAACTCGAGATCCAGAGTAGTTCTGCAAATAAATAATTTTAAGTTTTTTTTATTCCGGTTCGTTCTTGTTCACCGGGTCAGGGGCATGCAGAAAGGAGTTTCGTTCGCCAGCACATACTCCCATTCTTTCCTGCATTCACAGGATGTCTCTAAAAGAGCGTTGATCAATTCCTGGTCTGCTGTAAGGGAATAATCGCGTATACCTTTGACCAGATCATAGTCGCAGTTCCCGCAGTTATGTGGTCCCCGTTTTTGTCCGCCCCCGAGTGGATCACAGGTTATATGGACCGGAGCTTCCTTAAGGAGAGAGAGAACACTCCAGAGATAGGGTGGACGGTATGCCCCTCGCTTCCAGTAAAATTCAAGTTCGGTTCTTCGCTGAACTGTGCAGGGATTCATTGAGATCATATCGGCATGTGAAGCTGCATCCCGGATTGATTGTTTCATATCGTCAAAAGCTTCTTTTTCAGTTAAGAAGAGTGGTTTGAACAAAAGGTATGCCTTGATGCCCGCTCCTGCTGCTTTGGCCTTTAATGTTGCTGAAATAAAGTCTGCATAGGTAAATCCCTTGTTGATGCATTTTTCCCGGATCGGATCGCTGCTCGTTTCCAACCCCACAGCACAATAGAGCGGAGTTTTCCAGCTGCCATCATCAAGAGTTTCAATAAATGATCGGATAACATCTGTATCAACAAATTCCGGGCGGGTTTCTGCGATCACCAGTTTGCCGCGGAATATCGTTGCCACTTCGGAAAGAAATTCTGATGGTACTTCAGCAGGATCAAAAAAACTTCCTGATGTAAAAATCTTGACCATCCGGTAATCATCAGTATTGTACTCGTTTTTTACCCAGGCAAGCTGGGCTTTAAGATGGTCAGTGAGTTTTTCACAGGATTGCTTGTCATATCGTTCGTGGCGGTAACTGCACATCCGGCATTTTGACCAGCTGCACCCGGCACTTTTAAAGATTACCGTGAGACATTCCAGCAGTTCATTACCGTAACGCTCTTTTCCCCGCCAGCTTCCAAGTGGTTTTTCTATCCGTTCAGAAATCATTAACATCCTATTAGTTGAACGCATATAGATGAAAAAGATCGTCCTTTTTATAATGGGACTAGTCTTTTTAGCGGGATTCGCATCGGCTTATCAGGTGAATATCGATGCTCCGGTATCTCTTTCTGTAGGAAAACCTCTCATTGTAACCGGGACAACCACCCTTGGTATAGGCACTCCTATCGATGTTGTGCTCTATTACCAGCTGACAACGACGACTGAAATTGAACGCAAGATCGTATATGTTCAATCCGATAAAACCTTTAAAACTTTTTTCGATACAAGCAACTTAAAGAAAGGAACGTATAAGGTTGAGGTGCCGGCTAACAGTTTAGGCACTTCATCAGAAAACATGCGAATTATCCAACTTATTGATCGTGCCGATGATATCTATCTGTCTTCTCTCTCCCGCCAAACGTTCAATGGCAAGATCTATATTGCAGGTACAATCAAAGGTGGAGAAAATTCTGGTATCCAGATTGAGATAGTCGGCCCTGCAAATACTGTTGTTTTTGGTCCCAGTTATGTGAATACAAACAACGCCGGTGGCTTTTCTGCTGATGTTTCCATAACCGAACCCGGGGATTATGAAGTGAGTTTTACCGATGCGAAAGGATTCATCGGTACACGCACGATCTCTATTGTGGGTGAACCCACAATAGTGGCTACACCCATTGCAACTGCGACAACATATCCCGTATTCTCCGCACACACAAAAGCATCGCGCGATTCACCAGCATATTTTGTTGTCCGGACCGCGTCAGGACCCGTTAGATTGCATACCTCCTCATCCATTGACTGGGTGATTGAATACATAGATGATAAGGGTGTTCTCCATATGGTAAATAATCAAGGTGCACAAAATCCTGAGAGTATAGAATTTATTGGTAAGGGAAAAGTTGTCTATGTGAAAGTCTATCCCTACAAATATGCGGATAGCAGCGAAGTATTCCTCTATGCAGAAAATGCCAATTCTGTTATGGTGAGTCCAACCGTTCCGGCACCATTTGCGGCAGCTGCATCTCCGACACCTACAGAAACACCGCAATCCCCGGTCTTTGCTTTTTGTAGTTTAATAGCGATTGGCATAACTGTCTTACTGTCGCGTAAATAATCAATTCATACAGAGAATTTCCCGTGGCAATGGGTTATCCGCTCTATTGGTTCCTGACAAAAGGATAAAGAAGCCTTTTTTACATACTACGCCCAACATATGGAGCACTGCCGGGGTAGTCTAGTCCGGGAAGGCGGTAGCCTTGAAAGCTACTGGTGCCCTGCACCTCAAGAGTTCAAATCTCTTCCCCGGCGTAAACACAGAGTGTATTGAATCCTGAAATTTATTATTCTGGAATTCAATGCACTCCTTTTTTAGTACGGCAGGTTTTGTTAATACTTTTAATTATAGTAAATCTTAACAAATAACTGGATTTATGATTGTTCTGTTTTCGGACACAATTCTATATCAATTCCTTATGATTCCGATACAATCAAAAAAATTTATGTTTTAATACTCCTGCACCCTATACTGATTATGAATATATCTTCTGTCAGAAAATGGGCGGTTTTTTTTATCGGCATTCTCTGTTCAATTCTCATTTCTGATACTTTATCAAACGCAATTGTCACGGCTTTAGGATTGAACGGATGGATAAAGTTCCTTGTCAGCTTTGTCCTGTATGCAGTCCTGTTCTTCGGTATCCTGTACGCAATAGAAAAGATACTCGGTATCAGGTTTTTCGATTTCTTTCATGAGTAGGAATCATTTTTTTTAGACTATGCAATTAATAGGATAGATTTTGTAGTGGGAACACCTATATAAGAGCATGACTCCGGGACACATATGTCTCTCTGATCAGGTGAAATAGTATGGACACGAAAATGTCATGCCTCATTCAGGGTTTGATAGGTATTGCCTTTGGGCTTCTGGCTCTGCTGGTGCCGGATATTACCCTCGCTACCTTTTATGGCCTGTTCTGGGTGTTACTTGCTGTGGGAATCGCTGCATTTCTGCTACTCGCCATCACTTCGAAAAGTGACGATTCAATGTTCTGGTTCACGTTGTCTGCGGTTCTCCTAGTCGTAGGTGCGTTCTCTTTTTTCGCACCTGCCATCGTTGCAATAATATTCCTCCTGCTCATTGCAGGTGTCGCTGTTTATTCGGGTTTTTTTGACATCACTCTGGCACTCACTCACCCAAAAACAAAATATATCCTTATTCCAGGAATGTTTATAATTGGAGGGGCGCTCTTGGGAGTATTAATCTGGTATTTCCCGATAGTGATGAAAAATCTCTTCCTGACTGTGCTCGGTTCATTTGCATTGATCTTTGGTCTTTTTTCCATACTGCTTGGCTGGTACATACAGGATAATATCAGTGAAGCGATTGAGGAGCACCCCCAAAAACGCACATGGAAATTATCCGATGAGAAATAATATCTACGTAATTATCCTCATTTTTTTTGTTTAAGATCTGCTATGCCTTACGATGTAATTATTGTCGGAGCCGGCCCGGCAGGAAGTGCTGCAGCCCAGACCTGTGCAGAACACGGGCTTTCAACGCTCTGTATTGAAGAGCATGGTACTATTGGCTATCCTGTTCAGTGTGCCGGGCTTTTATCGAATGCCGCTTTTGCGGAATGTCGGATCTCAGATAGATCAGTATTGAATAGGGTTTCGGGTGCCCGTGTGATCACCGACAGGGGCAGCGAGCTTCTCATAGATGCAAAAATTCAGAAGGCAGTTGTTGTGGACCGGGCTGCAGTTGACCGGGATATGGCTGAAGTTGCGGCAGATGCCGGAGCAGAATTCCGGCTAAAGACCGGGGTCTGCGGTGTAAAGGGAAATACCGTGCTCACACGCGGAGCATACGGTCGTGAGGAACATGCATTTAAGATCCTGATCGCTTCCGATGGCCCGAGAAGTACTATCGCCCGGTATTATGGCATGGAGCGGGCAAAAGTATACCTTTCCGGTATTCAGGCAGATATACTACATGACTGTGATCCCCGGTTTGTTGAGATCTATCCTGATGCATCCCCGGAGTTTTTCGCATGGTCGATTCCCACTGGCCCCGGGCGTATCCGGGTAGGCCTTTGCGGACAAACACACGTTGCAGAACGATTTTCTGCATTTATTAAAAAGTTCAACCATTCCACTACCCATCTAGTCACTGGAACCCTCCCGCTTGGGCTGATGCCCAAAACCTATGGACACAGGACTCTGTTTGTTGGCGATGCTGCAGGATTTGCAAAGCCAACGAGCGGTGGAGGTGTATATACTGGTATCCGCTCGGCCCGGCATGCGGCGGCAACAGCCATTGAGTGTTGTGAGCGGGGAATATTTGATGATAAGGCACTTGCAGAATACGAGCGGCGTTGGCAGACTGACTTCGGAAGCGAACTCGAGTTAGGTTTCCGGCTCTTTAGTGTGCGTCAGAAAATGCATAAAGAAGATTTAGACCGGATTATTCAGGCTCTTTCAGAACCTTCCATCCTTGCTGCTATAGTTGAGCACGGTGATATGGACCGTCCGGGAAATCTTATTAAAAAACTCCTGCTCAACCCTGCAATGATTCATCTGCTCAAGCCCTTGATCATGTCAGGAATACGATCGTTTTTATAGACCAGCAAAAATTCACTCTGCTATTCTTGTTTTATAATTACACGCAGTGTTTTCTTATTTTGTCGTTTACATGCTGAAATGGCGGTATATTGCGTAGCAGACAACTACAAGGACCCCCAGTATAAACGCATAAAGCAGTGGGCTTCCCTCCAATGCAAGTCCAAACCATCCGCTACCACCTTCATCTTCTCCCATGTTTACAAAACCGACTGCATGGGTGAACCGCTCTTCAATACCCATCTTCCCGGTTATTCCGTATGCAGCAAGAGACACGACAATCACTAAAAGCAGAAGTCCGATAAAAATGCTCAAACCTTTCTTATCCGCCAATTTAATCATGGTCATTTACCCCCAGAAGATCCGGTCTGACTTTACCAATATAGGCAACGATAAGACCCGTAATGAATGCCTCGATAACAGCAACTCCCATATTTACCGCTGCAATAAGGGAAAGCCCCGTCAGAATCTGACCAGTGCTCTGGTTCACACCCTGTACTCCGGATATGATGATAATGGCGATCATCATGATATTGCCACAGAATAGCCCGGCTAATGTTGCGATACCCGCACGAGAGAAGAGATCGGGAATTGTGGATTTCAACAGGCGGAAGCAGGAGTATCCCACAAACACTTCAACAATATTCACCAGTGTATTTGCCCCAATAAGCCCCCACCCCCCGTGGCCTATGGCAGCCGAGAGGATATTGATGATGAGTACTACAAGTGATCCCGCCGCCGGGCCTGCGAGAATACCGATGAGCGGTGTCAGGTTGATATGGACACCTCCAAAAATCGGGATACTTACCTGAAAAATTGCAAATGCCGCTGCTGTACAGAATGCAGCAAGAGTGATCTTTTTTCGATTGGGTTTCTTTTCAGTCCGCATCAGATAGACAGCTATCCCAACCAGTATGATTGCAGTAATCCACCAGAGTACAACAAAGAACAGGGAAAACGATCCGTCTTCAAGATGAATATGTGCCATAAGATTTGTGTCTGCTCCTTTTTGACAAGGGAAATACCCGGTTATCAAGTAGACAATTGACGGAAGTGAATAAAAAGATTAGGGGAATTTTGGACATTCCCCAAATTTTCATTATCGTTTTTAGGAATGCGATGATTGCAGTGCGCGGATGAGTTCATCACGGTGAATCGGTCGTTGTTCCGGTTCTTTACCCTGTGCTTTACAGTACTCCAGATATATCCTGACTGTATGTGGTAGGGTGAGACCGGCCTCATTGATAAGTAAGGGATTATAGAAGACCTCATCCGGGCTGCCTTCGGCAAAGACCGAACCGTTTTTCACCAGACAAACCCGATCGGCGATCCGTGCAGCAAGGTCGAGATCATGGGTAGCAATGACGACGCTGATACCGAATTCTTTTTTGAACCGGATAATCAGTGCCTCAACCCGTTCGCTATGTAAAGGATCCAGATCTGATGTAGGTTCATCAAGGACCATGATCTTTGGTTTCATGGCAAGAACGCCTGCGATTGAGACCAATCGTTTCTGCCCGCCGCTTAGGTAATTGGGGAGTTTTTGTACAAGATCTGCGGCCCCAACTCCTTCAAGAGCACTCATAGCTGCTGCTTTTGCATCTTCGTGAGACATGCCAAGGTTCAGAGGGCCAAACATCACATCATCAAGTACGGTGGGGGCAAAGAGCTGGTCATCGGAACGCTGGAAGACGACCCCGACATCCTTCCATAGATCAGAACGTTCACCATGTGTTATCGACCTGCCATTGACCCAGACATCCCCTTGTGAAGGTGTGAGAAGTCCGTTTAAATGCTCAAGGAGCGTGGACTTGCCCGAACCATTTGGTCCGCAGAGTGCCACGATCTCATCTTTGAGTACGTAAAAACACATATCATGGATACCAACGCTACCATCAGGATAGGTGTGGCTTGCGCAGTCAACATGAATCAACTCCCGGCTCTTATCAATGGGTGGGCAGTGCGGGACCTGGGGATCGCGACGTATGACAGTCATTAAAAAAGGCCTCCTGTATTTGGCACCCTTATGACAATAACAGTAATCACACCGATAAAAATACCAATCACGCAAATGCCGGAAAGTCCGGGTTTTGGTATATCCGTTCCGGCTTCATACTTCCCATTATAACCACGGGAGATCATAGACTGATGCACACGTTCAGCCCGGTCAAATGAGCGGATGAAGATCAGGGCAAACACTTCAGCAAAAATCCTTCCCTGTACCCTGATACTATGAATGATCCCGCCACCCCGTGAACGCACTGCCTTGAAGATTGCGCCCGTCATTGAGAGTGTCAGGAAGAGGAACCGGTAGGCCAAAAGAAAGATCTGATCAAGCGGGGTAGGGAAAAGGCGGTAGATCATAGCAGAGAAATGCTGGTATCGTGTGGTCATGAGGAAGAAGAGCGAGTAGGTGACCGAGATCAATGCCTTGAGGAGCAGGGTGGTAATAAGGATTACACCGTTATCCGTTAGGGTAAGCGCGAACCAGCCCAGATTCCACGAGACCAAGGGAGTGCCCGGTTCCGTCCACACCATAATTCCTACCAGTGAAATTACAAAAAGCACGGGCAGTGTGTACCATGCGAACAGTTTCTTTATGGGAAGACCTGCTGACGCATAAATCCCGAAAATGACGAGATAGAGTATTCCGCAGATCAAGAGGTTGCGGGTGAGGGTGATAAGCAGGATCACCAGAAGGAGCCCGGTAAACTTTGTCCACGGACTCACGCGGGAGAAAAATGTGCCCTCCCGCTGGGCGTACGAAGTGATCAGATCTAGATCCGGAAGATGGGAAGAGATCATTGTTGAACTCATGGCTTTAACCTCCAGACAATCACAGATACCTCTCGTGGTTTTCTTGCCCGGCATGTCTCATGCATCCATCGTCATGAGTGATCTCACCGCAGATACCATTACGGGGATGGCCCATCGCCCGGCAGAGTGTGTCAATTGCTTCTTTTGTCACGAGGCTTTCGAATCGCGAGACTTCCCGGCATGCCTGCTCATCGGATAAACCGTAGCGCACAAGGATCAGACTCAGAATTCTGTGCCGTTTTACGAGAAATTCCGCATGATGCTTTCCTGTGTCTGTCAGGCACACGCCATGGTAAGGAACATGGGTAATATATCCTGCAGCGTTAAGTTCAGCCAACGTTTTTGTGATAGTGGAAGGATCGACACCAAACGCAGATGCGATCTCGGTTGTCCTTACCGTGCTCGCCCGCCCGAATATATATTTAAGGTAATCCACTTTTCTGGGGGAGAGCACAAGGCCGCATTCGGGCTCCATAGAGGATATATTGGTGTATTCCAGTATAATGTTTGGTATAACTCCAAACATTTAAGAAACTGTTATCAGATACCCGTACCTTTGTTCTCAATACATCCAACTGTTCGAGATTACCTGAACAACCCGGGAAGTTTGTAAGCCGCATAAATGAGCGCGGTTCCGGATGATAGTACCAAGGAGAATATACTGCCATACAAGAGATTATCTATAATGCCGTATCCTATCACGGTTATTTATTGACCCGATGCAGAAACACTTATACTCCGGAGGCCAATATGATATTACAGTTTATAAAAGGACTGTTTGAGTAATCATTATGTATGGATCATCAAATTTTGGTGGAAACCGCGGTCCCCGTGACTTCGGTCCCCGTGAAATGACAAAAGTAGTCTGTTCAGACTGTGGAAAGGAATGCGAAGTACCGTTCAAGCCAACTGAGGGAAGGCCCGTCTATTGCAGAGACTGCCTCCCGAAACACCGGAAGCCCCGCTTCTAAGTGTTTTGCGGTTAATTATTTCTCTTTTTTTAGATTAGGTTAGATTTGAATATAAGTCAGTTTTTTGCTGTGTGGAGTGTAACGAAGGGTGTCACTCTCTACTGGTTTCATGATTAGATTGCTACTCTTTTTATAAACTCAAAATAATTTGGGATACGTGGCTAATCCTTCTATCGAGCTGCTATGCATAGTGATGTGTGTGCGCATCGTTGCGGTAGGAGCAGGAATCCTGGCGAGATGAAAATCTGAGTAAACCCATTATGGAACATTTCACTATTCATGGATCAAGTTACACTGTCATGTTACGGAATACCTGCACGCAGATAACAAGGACGACTTCTCCGGCAACAAATAACAGTCCTATTTGCATCAGGGGGATTTCGCCCAGACCAATTGATCTGATCGCATCGATAGCAAAACTGAGCGGGTTGACCATCGCAATAGGTTGCATCCATGATGGCATGACACTGTAAGGCATGAGCGCACTGGACATGAAAAAGAGTGGCATTGCGATGAGTGTATTGACCGCTGCATAGGAGTCATGGTCTTCGATATAGAGTGCGATGGTTGTGGCAAGTCCTGAAAAAAGAATGCCAAAGAGGATCAGGATTATGTATATCATCCCGTATTGAACGGGAGAGAGAATCGTTGCGCCAATCAGGATAGCAATGAGCAGGATAACCGTTGCTTGTATGACCCCGCGGATCGTAATGAACAGGATTTTTCCAAAAAGGATGTCCTCCCTTGGAGAGGGAAGCGCAAGGAACTTATTTAAAAATCCCAGGATCTTGTCAAACATCAGAAGCGACCCTCCCTGAAGAGATGAAGCAAGCATGGTCATAACAAGAATGCCGGGAGTGATGAAGTCGAGGTAATTGCCAGTGAATTTTACTGGCAGGGCAAGTCCGACAAAGATGAGCCATGCGGCAGGCATCACAAGCAATGTCATGATTGCTACCCTTCCCCGGGCCCATTTCACCATGTCGCGTTCCATATAATCCCAGATACCTTTCATCATCTCCTCCGCAGCATGACCCTGAACTGCTTGTCGTTAAACGAGCGGGGTTCATCGCTGTTCCCTACGACATTAAGAAAAACATCGTCAAGCGTTGGTTCGTGCAGGGAGAGCGAGTGGACTTTCATGCCCCGGGTTGCGAGGGCTTCTGCGATGAGTGGCAGCGCTTCGCGACCATTTTCTGCAGTGAACGAGACTTCGTCTTCTTTCCTTCCTAAAAAACGGATACCGTCAGATTCGAATGCGGTATATTCACCGGAAATTTTTGCGGTAATCACGTCTTTCATCAGCTGGGCTTTGAGGTCCTTTGGCCTCCCGATGGCTTTGATACTCCCGTGACTGATGATTGCCACCCGGTCACAGAACCTGTCAGCTTCATCCATGTAATGCGTGGTTACAAAGACTGTCATACCTCTGTGGCGGAGTTCACGAATATGCTCCCAAATCTTTTTCCGGGCTGCCACATCGAGCCCGAGCGTGGGTTCATCTAAAAAGAGCACAGCCGGTTCATGCACGAGTGCCTGTGCCAGTTCAAGCCTGCGTCGCATACCCCCAGAGTAAGTTTTCACGAGATCATCTGCCCGGTCGGCAAGCTCCAAAAGTGCAAGGGCTTCGTCAGCCTGCTCTCTGGGATGAGAAACACCGTATAGTTTGGCAAAGAATACGACATTTTCCCGACCGGTCAGCCGGATGTCAACAGCCATGTCCTGCGGCACATAACTGAGTTTTTTCCTGACCATTTCCCCTTTTGTAACACAGTCATAACCGCAGACTGTCGCGGCACCACTGGTTGGACGCAGCAATGTGGTGAGCATCAGCACGGTTGTTGTCTTGCCCGAACCATTGGGTCCCAGGAGAGCGAAGATTTCGTTATCGACTGAGAGGGAAAGATGATCTACGGCACAGAGAACGCCATAATATTTTGTCAAATCATATGTCTCGATCGCAGTCATTTACTTTCTCTGGATGGTTGGTTGTACTGTCGGCGGATTGTAATCGACATGGTGACAGGATTCTTATCGGAAATGTCTTTCTGGAAGTGAATAACCTTATGGGTGCTGGCAAGAGTTCGGGAATGAGAAGTGATTAAGGCAGAGCCAGAAACCTGCTTCTCATGATAGATAATAAAAAATGATAGGATTTACTCCCCTCTGCCTTACTCTCTGACTTACTTTCAGCCGCAGGGCAAGCAGACGAGAAAAGAGATCTAGTTCCATTGAACATAACCTTACGGAAAATCTCGGCACCTGATACAAATACGCCCGGACTGTTGCACGCTTCGCGCAGCTCCGTTATACTCGTCCTAGGCCTCGCGACTGGTTCCCTGCATTCCTTGTTAAAACCCAGTTTTCAGATATCCTCAGAAAAAATGACCCTCATATTCGCATTCTGGCAGCCTTTCCGGCTCCGGATGGAGTAAACATTGTGGCAAAAACCAATTCGATTTAAAGGTCTTTGGTGGGCATTGGGAGAGGTGCATTTCCATCGTATTTTGTCAAACAAAGCGATATTTAGGCGTATTATCCACAGGAACAGAAAATAGGAGATTTACGGGGTTTTCGGATAATGGCAGTAATGCTAAAAAGAGAAAAGGAGCCTGATTTGGGCTTATTTTCCCTCAGGGTCCGGACCATCCGGGTTGCATACCTGTTTTCAAGTAATGTATACCATTTCACAACCCTCTATCATACTTCTCGGTACAGGGAATGCAGATAAACTCCCCTTTACGAACCCGACCCCGGTGTTTGGTAACTATCTCACGTCATGAGTACGCGAGACTGCTGTGGTGATCTTTGCCTTTCGTGTACTCGTCATTGTCATGATGAATGGAGTAAGCACGCATGTGTATGTATGACAGGGATCCAGAAAATGGTGGATCAGAAAAAAGAAATATGAATTACTCTTACTCTTCAACTTGGATCGTTGTCAGCTTCACTGACTCTACACCTTTTTGGGACATAAGTCGCTCGGCAAACAACTTAAGATCTGCCCCATCTCCGTGAACTAAAATAACTTCAAGACACCTGTTGTGGGTGACATGAGAGTGCAACGATGCCTTGACCAGTTTGTGATACTCGTGCTGGATATCGGTAAGCGTGACCAGAAGTCCTCGCTGGTCATGATCATATACCATCGTGATGACTCCCTCACGTTCGCCCTTGACATCAGACATCCATTTATAGTAGGTGATGTACGTGCGGATCGCATCGCGGATACCTTCTGAACGGGATGAGTACCCGCGCTGGTTGATAATTTCATCAAACTTGTCAAGCAGGTTGCTGGGAAGCGAGATACCTATGCGGGAGAGATCGGAGTCCATGGTCATAAAAAGCCTCGATATGTGTATATGATAGCGGATTGTTTTTAAGGTTTTGAAAAAGTGCAGGAAGTATGAAGCTGTGCGATTAAAAAGTGTCAGAAAAAATAATCCCTACTAGTTTTTTTAATGCAAACAGATTAAAAACGCACAAATGTGTGTTCAATTGTATGAAGAGTAAAACACTATCGTATCATCATATTTCTGAAAAAAGGAAAATAACATTCCTAAAAAATATCAAATAACAACACTTTTTAACTACTGGGTATTACAATAATTAATAAACGTAATACTTATTCTGGTGACTCCATGCATATTCCCGATGGCTTTTTTCCAATTACACAAGCAATAATATACTGGCTTATCGCTCTTGTCTTCATCGCACTTTCACTCCGTTGGGCAAAACGGGAGATGAGTGAGGAGAAAGTTCCTCTTGTTGCTGTTCTTGCAGCTGGAATTTTTGCTATCCAGACCCTCAATATGGCCCTGCCAATCTCGATAATCCCCGGAGGAGTAAGTGGGCATGTTGTCGGTGCAGCTCTTGCTGCGATCGTACTTGGCTCTCCGTTTGCAGCAATATTTATTCTCACGCTTGTTCTTGTCCTGCAGGGAATTTTTTTCGGAGATGGTGGCATCACCGCAATGGGAGCTAATATTATCAATATGGGAGTACTTGGTGGATTTTTCGGGTTTTACACTTACCGATCAGTCAATAATGTATTCCGCAATCGGTTCTGTGCGGCATTCATCGCCGGCTGGGTATCACTATTTATTCCGGCAGTTGTCTGTGCAATCGAGCTTGCCGTTGCAGGAACCCTCCCACTTACCTTCGGCCTGATAACCATGGGTGTATACCATGCGGTAATCGGGATTATCGAAGGTGGTGTAACAGCGTTTGCTCTCTCGCTTATCATCCAGGCCCGTCCGGATATTGTTTCTGGTGAAATACCCGCAGGTGCGAGAAAAGCAAGAGATATGCTCATCGTTGCCGGAATTACTGTCGCTCTTGCGCTCTCGATCTTTGCCCCATATTATGCGTCTACTTATCCCGATGGACTGGACAGCACATTTCTCTCTGCGTACGGAGCAAAGGATGTAAGTACTGTTCATATCGATGAGTCAAAAATTGTGATAGCGGAAGCGGCTGTGGCAGAGAAGACCGGGAACTCCTTCTCGTGGCAGGCCCCCCTTCCTGATTATTCTCTGCCAGGACTTGATAAACCCGGGGAAGTGCTTGCTATTCTGTTTGGTGTAATAGTACTCTTCATTCTCGGATTTGGCATCAGCCGGTTTATTGCCCGGAAGAATTAAGAGGGTTTTATTGTGAAAAAAACCCACACGTAAAAGGAATTTCCCATGCACCTTATCGAGACCCGCGATCTCACTTACACATATCCCGGCAATGTTACCGCACTGCACTCTCTCAACTTTGTAGCTCCCCGCAATGCCCGCATCGCTGTCATCGGATCGAACGGTGCCGGCAAAAGCACGCTGTTCAAATGTTTCAACGGGATATTCAGACCGAGTTCCGGTTCGGTTCTGATCCGCGGTGAACCCATCACCAAGGAAAATATCCGCGAGGTGCGCAAGTTTGTCGGCATCGTCTTTCAGAATGCTGACGACCAGATCTTTTCCCCCACTGTGGAACAGGATGTTGCATTCGGTCCTACTAATCTCGGATTGGATGAAGAAACCATTCACCACCGGGTGCACGAAGCGCTTAAACTTGTCGGCATCGAAGACCTTGCCCACCGGGTCCCGCATCACTTGAGCGGAGGAGAGAAGAAACGGGTTGCCATCGCTGGAATCATTGCAATGGAACCGGAGGTCCTCGTCCTCGATGAACCGACCGCCGGGCTCGATCCCAAAGGTGTTCACGATTTAGTCGAGTTCATCAATTCCCTCTCAAAGAAATACGGCATGACCGTGATCTTCTCTACGCATGATGTTTCTATGGTTGCGGAAGTGGCAGACTATGTGTACGTAATGAACAAAGGCCGGTTTGTTGCTGAAGGCAGTGTAGAAGAGATTTTTTTACAACCGGATATGCTTCGCTCTGTTAGGCTTGATGTCCCGGTACTGCCTAAATTAATCCGTTCCCTTAATACTCACGGTGTACCGGTTCCTATGGCATATACGTACGAGGATGTTGAACAGGCACTGATCACAACCTACAAAGGCAAACCCCAGGACAGCTCCCTCTCATGATCGAGGAACTCTTTTACATAGAAAAAGCTGCATATCGTGACAGTTTCATCCACCAGATCGATGCCCGGGTGAAGATCGTGGGCTTATTTGCGGTGATCATCGCCATGGTCGCGATCCCGTATTCCCCGACCGTATTTAGCGTAGGAGTAATTTTTTTTGCTTTCCTTACTGCCCTTTGGGCATTTGCCGGGCTGCCATGGCAAATCTATGCCAAACGTCTCTGCATGGTACTGCCATTTGGGCTGTTCATTATCCTTTTCCAGATCTTCTTCACCAACCGGTATTACCCTGTCTTTCACGTAATCGCAAACCTTCCTTTTGGCATTCACATTTATGCCGAGTCTGTAGAGTTTGCCGCTATTTTGCTCGTAAAATTTATAGTCTGCGTAACCGCTATCATCCTGCTCTCATCAACAACAAAACTCCATGACATGCTCGAAGGGGCTGGACGTATGGGTCTGCCACCGGAGTTTGCACTCACGTTTGGTATGATGATCCGGTATCTCTTTGTTTTCGGCTACATTTATCGGAAGATCAATGAATCGCTGACCACCCGATGTTTTGATCCATTCAACCCGGCCCTGTCCTACCGCTACAGGATGAAACAGATCGGCTACACGGTCGGGACGATCTTCATCCGTTCATACGAACAGGGTGAACGGGTATACACTAGTATGCTCTGTCGCGGGTACGGAAAAGATAGCCATATATTTATTTCAAAAAAGCCACTCCGAAGAGTGGATTGGTCGTTTCTTCTGTTCTGCCTGATATTTGCAACTATTGTTCCCATCATCATCTGGCTTACTGCAATCCGCCTTTTCTAAGTCATCTTTTTTAGTTTCCCCTACCATCATCTTTGCATGGCAAACCAGTTCGGTCACGGGTTCATCACCAGTATTATACTGATCGCAGAACATTTCGCGCTTCCCCCCGATAAGGCATGGCATGGGGCAGGGGATCATGTTGAGGGACTCACGCTGCCGGAGAAGTTCCGGGGAACTGAGGTTGAAGAGCTCACAACGCTGCTAAGGAAAAAAGTGATCTGGCACCAGCCGGGCAGTATGGATAAAGAAGATGCACAGGAAGTTATCCGCACTCTCAACCGGCTTGTGGTTGCAATCGACCGCGAGTTGGGGATTAAGGATGCTGAAATCGGTGAGTTCCGGTAACAGGGGAATTATTTAAATAGATGGAGCCGTTTTTTACGCCTATCCTTTAAGTCATTGAACGACCTATATTTATTGTGATATTTCAACACATTTTTTTTCATTTTTTAACGGAGGTTTTGCTTGACTGAAACGTACGACGCATCCCATATCACGGTGCTTGAAGGACTCACACCGGTCCGCGAACGCCCGGCCATGTATATCGGGAGTACCGACACCCGGGGCCTTCACCACCTTGTCTATGAAGTGGTGGACAACTCGATCGATGAGGCACTTGCCGGGCATTGCAGCCGGATTTCTGTTATCATCAACAAAGACGGTTCGCTCCAAGTGGAAGATAATGGCCGGGGTATTCCGGTCGACCGGATGGAGAAGAACGGCAAGAGCGCCCTTGAAGTGGTATTGACCGTTCTCCATGCTGGTGGGAAATTCGACAAGGAGAGTTACCAGGTCTCCGGCGGTCTTCATGGCGTCGGTGTATCGGTGGTTAACGCCCTCTCCAATTGGCTATCAGCCCACGTCTACCGTGATGGCAACATCTACGAGATGCGTTTTTCCAAGGGAATTATGACCTCCCCGCTCTCCACGCGGGAAGAGTCCCTCAACGAGCTGCTCGCCCGGTACCAACAGTGGTACGGGGCACCGGCAGCCTTCATCCGAACCGCAGTGCCGGTCAACACCCATGCAACTGGCCAGCAGGATCTCTCTGTAGCACCGGAGATTGATCCGATAGAGTCTGAACGCGAAAGCCGCTTAGCGTTCCTTGAGCAGTTCGGCGCGAAGATGACCGGTACCAAGGTTCACTTCGTTCCCGATGCCACCATCTTTGAAACTACCACGTTCGATTATGATGTGCTCGCGCACCGTATGAGAGAATTGGCATTTCTCAATGCAGGTCTCTCCATCATCATTACCGATGAACGATCTGGTGATACCGCTACCTATTGTTATGCCGGCGGACTCGTCGAATTTGTCAAATACTTAAACGATGGATCAGAGTGCCTCCACCCAACTCCGATTGATATATCAAAAAAGGACCTGGAAAACAAACTTGAGATCGAAGTGGCGATGCAGTACACAACTGCCTATGACGAGAAGATCTACTCGTTCGTCAACTCGGTCAATACCCGGGATGGCGGTACCCATCTCGAAGGGTTCCGGAGCGCCATCACCCGGACGATCAACACGGTGGCAAAGAGAAACGGCCTGATCAAGGAGAACTCGACCATCACGCTCCGGGGCGAAGATGTTCGGGAAGGCCTCACCTCGGTTGTCTCCATCAAGATGGCAAACCCCCAGTTCGAGGGCCAGACCAAGATGCGCCTCGGCAACAGCAGTGTCAAGGGTACGGTCGACTCCCTGGTCTATGCAGCACTGAGCGAATATTTCGATGAGAATCCGAACGTACTCAAGATTATCATCGAAAAAGCCCTCTCGGCAGCTAAAGCCCGCGAAGCCGCAAGAAATGCACGTGATCTTGCCAGGCGCAAGAGTTCGCTTGAGAGCTCAGGACTTCCTGGCAAGCTTGCCGACTGCTCGGAACGAGACCCGGCCAAAAGCGAGGTCTATATTGTGGAAGGGGACTCTGCAGGTGGTTCAGCCAAGCAGGGACGTGACCGCAAGTTCCAGGCAATCCTTCCACTTAGAGGAAAGATCCTGAACGTCGAGAAAGCCGGTGAACACCAGATCTTAAAGAACGCTGAAATTCAGACGCTCATATCGGCAATCGGCACCGGCATTGGAGAAAAATTCGACCAGGAACGGGCCCGCTACCATCACATCGTGATCATGACCGATGCTGATGTCGATGGTGCCCATATCCGCACCCTTCTTCTGACATTCTTCTACCGCTACATGCTCAAGCTGATAGAAGCTGGGTATATCTACATCGCCCAGCCCCCTCTCTTCCGGATCTCAAAAGGAAAGGAAGAGAAGTACGTGTACACGGAGGACGAGATGCAGACGGTCTCGGCCGCCATGGGAGACAAAGGCGTGTCTGTCCAGCGCTACAAGGGTCTTGGTGAAATGAACGCCCAGCAGCTCTGGGACACGACCATGGACCCGGAGTACCGGATCTTCAAACAGGTCACGATCGAGGATGCTCTCGAGGCTGACGAAATGTTCAAGACGCTGATGGGAAAAGACGTGGAGAACAGGAAAAATTTCATCATTCGCCATGCAAAGGAGGTGACCAACCTTGACATCTGAAGTACCCCCCGCAAGCGTTCCTGAAACCCACCGCACCGAACCTATCAGTATCGCCCACGAGATGAAGACCTCGTATATCAACTACGCAATGAGTGTCATCATCGGGCGTGCTATACCCGATGTCCGCGATGGTCTCAAGCCCGTTCACCGCCGCTCGCTCTTTGCCATGTGGGAGATGGGGAATACCAGCGACAAGCCCACCAAGAAGAGTGCGAGGGTGGTTGGTGAAGTGATGGGTAAGTTCCACCCCCATGGCGATGCATCCATCTACGATACAATCGTCAAGATGGCACAGCCCTTCTCGTACCGCAACATGCTGGTACAGGGGCAGGGTAACTTCGGATCCGTCGACGGTGATGCTGCCGCTGCGAGCAGGTACACCGAAGTCAGGCTCTTCCCGTACGCAGAAGCGCTCTTGGAGGATCTTGACAAGGATACCGTAAGGTTCCAGCCGAACTACGATGAATCGTTGAAAGAGCCCACCGTCCTCCCCTCAAAGATTCCCAACCTGCTGGTCAACGGCACGGATGGTATTGCTGTCGGTATGGCAACCAAGATGCCCCCGCACAACCTGCGGGAGGTCTGTGCAGCGGTCGGGCTGTACCTTGACAACCCGGAAATTCCGGTTGAAGAGATCATGAAGGTCATGCCCGGCCCCGACTTCCCGACTGGCGGTGTCATGATGGGCACCGAAGGAGTCAGGAACATCTACACCACCGGGCAGGGTCGCGTGATCGTCCGTGGTGTTGCCACCATAGAAGAAAGTGAAGGAGGCAATCGCGGGGACCGGATCATCGTTTCCGAACTCCCGTACCAGGTCAACAAAGCCCAGTGGATCACCAACATTGCCGAAATGGTCAAGGATAAGCGGATCGACGGCCTTTCCGATATCCGCGATGAATCGGACAAGGATGGTATCCGGGTCGTCTTTGAGCTTCGCAAGGGCACGATGTCCGCGGTCATCTTAAACCAGCTCTATAAACTGACCGCACTCGAATCCAGTTTCTGGGCGATCAACTTAGCGATCGTGGACAACCAGCCCCGGGTGCTCAACCTCCACGGCCTCCTCCAAAACTTCGTTCACCACCGGATCGAAGTGATCCGGCGCAGGTCGGAATTTGACCTGAAAAAGGCACAGGATAAAGTCCATATCTTAGTCGGGCTGCTTATCGCCCTTTCCAAGATTGACCTTATCATCGCAGCCATCCGGGCATCCGACTCGGTTGATAACGCAAGAAACGCCCTCATTCTCCAGTTCGGGCTCGATGAACTGCAGGCGAATGCAATCCTCCAGATGCAGCTCCGCCGCCTCGCAGCGCTTGAGCAGCAGAAGATCAATGACGAGAAGAAGGGACTTGAAACTGAAATATTACGATTAGAGACTATCCTCTCGAACGAAGCGAATATAAAGGACGAGATCCGTCGCGAAATTGTCGAGATCGCGGCCAAATTCGGCGATACCCGGAGAACCGAGATCGCGATCGATACCAGCGATCTCTCCAATGAGGATCTTATCGAGGACAAGAAAGTCCTGATATCGCTCACTACTGCCAATTACATCAAGCGAATGGACATTGATACCTATCGCAAACAGCGAAGGGGCGGTCACGGGGTCACCGGCATGACCACCAAAGATGATGATGGCGTTGACCGTGTGTTTTCAGCAGAAATGAAAGATTACCTGCTTTGCTTTACCAATATTGGCCGTGTGTACTGGCTTAAGGTCTACCAGATACCCGAAAGTTCCCGCATTGCAAAAGGCAAACCGATCGTCAATCTCCTTAACTTGAAAGATGAGATCGTGACCAAGGTCATCCCGATCCGGGTCTTCAGGGAAGACCGATTTATGCTGTTTGCGACAAGGTACGGTCAGGTCATCAAGATCCCCCAGACAGAATTTTCAAACCCGCGTTCAGTCGGAACCAATGCCATCCGGCTTAAAGAGAACGACCAGCTTGTCGATGTTATAGCCACCGATGGTACTAAAGAGATTGTCTTATCCACACGTTTCGGTTACAGTCTCCGGTTCCATGAAGAGACCGTTCGTACGGTCATGCGAAATGCTTCCGGCGTGCGGGGGATGAAACTCAGGGGTGAAGATACTATCGTGGCACTCACTCTTGTTGAGAAAGACCACCTCCTCACAATATCCGATGTTGGGTTTGGCAAAAGAACCGAATTTGACGATTTCCGCGGGCATGGTCGGGGCACTATGGGTGTTAAAAACATGCAGCTTGAACGGAATGCTGTTGTAATTGAATCGCGTGCAGTTCTGGATACCGATGAGATCATAGTCATGACCGCATCAGGTGTTGTCATTCGTATGCCTGTCTGTGAAATCCGTATGATCGGGCGTGGAACGAAAGGTGTCCGGACCATCCGCCTTGATGAAAAAGACCGGGTTGTTGGTGTCGCAATTTTCCAGCCGGAAGTAGATGCTGTCGAAACTATCGATACAGAATCTGTAAGTTCAGGTAATGATGAAACTTTAAACGAAACCTAAAAACCTTTTTTTTTCTGACATTTTTTTATCGTACTGCTATATGATGTTGATAGCACTGCTGTCAATAACTACTATCAGAATCGACGCAAGGACAATCATGTGGATATCATTATGGTGATAAATAGTTGATACAATGTTGCCACTTCTATTCTCTGGTGCTATAGTTTCATTAATTTTTTAAAATCAAATATAATTTTGAGGGATTGTAGAATCGTTAGATCATTTCCATCAAGTAAACACGGACATCATTCCTTGGGATAAAGGAGAATGATTTTGTTGGTACTCTGCAAAAGATAGTGTGAGGATGTATTCATGTTTACCAAAACTATAAGGGTAACATCGCAAAATGAAGGTGATGTAATTGACCTTACTGATGAGGTAAAGAAGGTTGTGAAAGACAGCGGGATAAAGACCGGGCTTGTCCATCTCTTTGTACAGCATTCAACCGCAGCATTAACTACGATTGAGTTCGAACCCGGAGTGCTTCAGGATCTCAAATGTGCTTTGTCTGTTCTCGCTCCCGATAATGCTGACTATGCGCATAATACCCGCTGGGGTGATGGCAACGGGCGGTCGCATGTAAAGGCGGCATTAGTAGGACCGTCGCTCATGGTACCAATAGAAAACAACAACCTCTTGTGCGGTACATGGCAGCAGATCGTCTTACTCGAATTGGATGTGAATGCCGGGAGGGAAAGGACAATCGTCTGTACCGTATCGGGAGACTGAAACAAGACGATCTTACTCTGCACAAGTTTTTATTTCCGTCCGCACGCACAGTAAAACAATGATTGGAACTATCAGGGAGCAGATTGTCAGTAAGTGTGCGGAGCTCGATATCCCTCTTGTGGGATTTGCATCTGCTAAAAAATGGGACTCGCCTCCGTTTGAACCATGGGTTCCATCGGAATTCCGGCCACAAGCGATTTGGCCGGAAGTAAAAACGGTCATTGTCATTGGCATCCCCGTTAGTCTTCCGATTGTCGAGACAGCACCCTCCATCTGGTACCATGAACTATACCGGACTGTCAATACCCTGTTAGATACCAGTGCATTTCGTATCGCCGCTTTATTAAATGCACAGGGAATACCTTCAGTCTATCTTCCAAGAGATGGTTATGGGTCGATCAGTGTGCTTAAGGAAAAACCCGTCGCCTTCTTTTCCCATCGCCATGCTGCATATCTCGCCGGATTGGGAACGTTTGGCATCAACAATATGCTGCTGACGCCGCAGTTCGGCCCACGGATCCGGTTCACCTCCATCTTCACATCTGCAGAGATCGACACAGACTCCTTCATGGAAAATAACCTGTGTATAAAATGCATGAAGTGTGTCGAGGTCTGCCCGGTCAAAGCGATCCCCGGTAAGGATTATCCTGAGGGAATTACTGATAAGATCCGCTGTGCCACGCGATCCGAAGCACTGCTCAAACGGTTTATCTCACCCTGTGGTCTTTGCATTAAAGTCTGCCCTGTTGGAGAGGATCGCACACTCTTCGATAGGAAGAATTTGAACATATATGATGAAGATAAAATAGAATTCTCTTCATATCATGCTGCATGGAAACACGTGAGATCTTACGGAGGGAGATAATCTGTTACTTCATCACCAACCTTTTTGTCCCGTTAAATGATTTATTACATATCGCAGCAGTAACACGTGGTGTTCTCGAGAAGTTTTTTGTTCTTGATCCACGAGCAGGTTCCCGTCTTATCCCATGGGTGGATAACCGTATACTTATCGATTTTACCCAGTTTCCATAGGTGGTTTAAGTCGGCGACGATCTTCCATACATAGTTAATCGGACCGTAACTCTTTGTTCCGTTGCCAACCGGATAGATTTCCGGGTCATCAGCAGTCTGGAACACTTCCGGTACACTGCCAATAAAACTTTCTGCCCCCGCATCAACAAAGACATAGTCCTTCTTTCCGTTTGAAAAAACTTTTAACGATGAATCGGGGATTTCATCAACAATCCGTATTCCGGTTGCTTCGTACCCGAGATCATCATACACCATAAGAGAGACATCATACCCTTCACGGGCGAGCAGTTTTGCAAGAAGCTGGCTCTTTTCATCGGAATCACCCGACTTGTCGTAGATAACCTCAATGGGATATTTTCGCTTTGAAGAAGGATTCTCTACTAAGGGAATCTGCTGTACAAACGCAACGATGAGTTCAAGATATTCATCATCAGACAGTTTTCCCCCGTTCCGGTACCGGGCATTCCGTAATTCCTTAAGTACACTATCATAGAGTTCCTCCATTGCTGGATCAGAACCGTAAGAGGCAATGTAGGCTTTGATCTCCTCAGGATTCATAGACGTGGCCGGCAGGGCAACCGTTGTCTGTTTTGCGCCATAGTACACCGACATGTTAACCGGCACCCGGAACGTGTACTCGGTAGGCCCGTTAAAGTCCGAAGCATAATTGAAGGTGAAGGTCCTGTGCCCGACCCGGCTTGTATCCCCGACCGGGACAATAAACTTGGAATTCTGCGCTGGAACAATAGGGGATGCCTCGTTCGGCTTTGCTGTTGCAACGGGTCCCAGGGTATCATCGGCAACAGGCTGTACCGTGGTTTTTGTTACTACCGGAGCCACTACTCCCGGTGTTCCGGGGGGATTGATGATGATCTGAACACACCCGGACAGGAAGATGAGAACAGACAGAAGAAGAATAACTGATAACCAGGAGACCTTCATGACGTTTATTGATCTTCTCTCTTACCGTATTTCATTCTTGGCTTTTTCCTGGTATTTTATTAAAAACGAAATACTCAAAAGGGTAGGAACTAATTGGAGAAGGTTAGGTTTTTTGAAATGAGAAAATTGCTTGTTCTTTGTCTCGTCCTCATGGTACCACTCATGGTCATCCCGGCCAGTGCGGTGGATCATACGATTCAGTTCCAGAACCACTGCTCGTATGAGGTAGCGGTGGTCATTACAGGGGGGCCGCTCTACACATATAATGGAGCGACATATGGCGCATGTCAGTGCCTGCCGGATAATACCTGCAACCCGACTATCAAATGCCCTGCTGCGAAGTGCAGTGCCGGAGCATGTGACAAGGGGACCCTGGTGGTTGATGGCGGAGGATTTAAACTGGACGCTGATGGTACCCCGAATGGTGTGACAAGCCATACCTCCAGTCTGGTTACCGGGTGGCAGGGAGGGTTCTGGGCCCGGAGCAACTGCCATGACGGTGCCAACGGGTATGTCTGCGATATCAGTGACCAGACCTGTCTCGTAGACGGAAAAGGCGCGGTCAAGTGCGGCGGTGCTGGGATCACGACTGCCACCAAGGCTGAGATCCGCATGGACGCACCTGACGGGTACGGTAAATACGATGCATATGATATCAGCGCTGTTGACGGGTGGAGTATCCCTACGACAATGGAAGTGGTTAAGGGCACTGGCGACTCATCGAATTTACTGCCCGCTGAATATGCCTGTACAGTAGCAGGTACCGCAAAAGATCTTGCCTCAACGGGTGTCATAGCTGAATGGAATACCTTTGGAAACACCTTGGATCCAAATAAGGTACTCCTGAAAAACGCACAGGGAACGCCGATCACCGTGCAGAGTGCCTGTGCTTATGCATCTGCCCTGAACCAGCGAAAAAACGGGATGATAGATCCGCTGGATTATCTCACGAATATAACCTGCTGTAAGGGGCCTTATGGATCAATCGGTCAGTATCGCGATCATATAACCCCTTACCTTTGCGATCCAAGTACCTGGCCGGATGACATCCAGACCGCCCATTATTTCAAGAAATACCTCCCGAACTCCTATAGCTTTGCATACGATGACAAGACCTCATCATTCATGTGCCGGGACAAGAATGAGGCAAAGGGTATCGTGACCCAGTACATCGTGACATTCTGTCCTGCCAATGAGGGACAACGGATCAATCTCCCGGGCAGCGATGATCACACCCACGTGCCGGTCTATAACCCCGCCCCGGTCGTGACCCCGGTACCAACGCAGACACTTGTCCCGGTCCAGACACCGGTTTCGGCAGTGCGTTATAACCCCGGCCAATCCGGCAAACCTAATTTCTAACTTTTTTAAAAGCCCCCGGAAAAAGAGAGCCTGCTGCTTAGAATTTAAATATCAGGAGATACCCATTTCACGTATGAGAAAGTTCTTTGTATTACTGACCTTTTTAGTGATTGCTGCGGTCCTGATTACCGGATGTACAACGTCTCAACCCGCACCACAACCAACTCCAGCAACAATGCTTCCCACTGTTGTAGTGACTACTCCTGTGCAACCCACAGTACCCTTTCAACTGACCCGCAACTGGGCTCTCACAACAATGGGAGTACAGGATGGAACTGCAATTACACATCCAACGACAGAGATTTCCTTAGTCTTCAACCCTGATGGAACCCTTACCGGATACGATGGTTGCAATAACTACTATGCATCATTCATTCTTACCGGAATGACAAACCCAAAAGGGAACGGAATGATTATCAGCAACGTTAGTTCCTCCAAAAAGTATTGCCAGACGCTGGCAAACCAGGAGACTATGTACCTGAATATTCTCGGAAAAGCGATGGCATACAATGTTAATGGCAACCAGATGTCGATAACCGCAACAACCGGAGATGTCCTGATATATCAGACTCCCGCATCGCTCGTGACACCAGTGCAGTACTAACCTATGGGATAATTTTCACTTTATCCTGTCATATTTTTCATAATCATCTATAATTTTTCCAAATTCCCAACTAGTACGTTAGAGTATAATGCAGGCATACTGATGACTCCTGAATCTCCGTCATTAACCCGGATAATCGAAGAAGAACTGATTGATTACCGGATTCGTTCCCGTTTTTACCACCCGGATTATGTAAAAAGATTGGGACTTTCCGGTTCCGAACGGGTGCTTGAGTTCGGAAGCGGTGGGGGGTGCCTGTCGCGTGTACTTGCCCAGGCACTCAGCCCAAATGGATCCTTATCCTGCGTAGAAATTTCCCCTTACTGGATAGAGAAAGCCAGACACCGGCTAAAGGTTTTTAGTAATATTGAATACCTGCAGGGCGATATTACACAGATGACCCTTGATGAAAACCATTTCGATACGGTAATTATCCATTTTGTCCTCCACGATATCGAGCCGAAAGCCAGAATTGATGTGGTGAGTGCACTTGTAAAAAGCCTGCGTCCAGAGGGGGCCGTATTCATTCGCGAGCCGGCAAAACCTGAACACGGGATGCCCCTTTCTGAAATTCGAGCACTGATGCGGGATGCCGGGCTCCGGGAAATTCATACTGGTTGCACTCGATCGTTGCTACGGACATGGATCTGCCACGGGACGTTTAAGAAGAGCTGGTAAATGTGAAGGATTTTAGATACACATGGGTTTTCACTGTTAAATTCATTCCCGATTTTTTTAAAAAAGTGAAAAATAAATGATAGAAATACCGGTTAATGTATCATCTGGTCTTATTTCGCACTGTCGTACCCGCATCGCTTGCAGGTATAACTACCATCGGGCCGGACTTTAATATTTGTATCCTGGCACTTTGCGCAGATCGGTTTATCATGCTTCACGCGTGGTGTTTGAGGTTTTTGATCCATGAGAATTGGTTGCTATTTTACTATTTAGATATACCGTGAGCCAGTGATGTGCATAACACAGAATATTTCTCAACCACATCTTAATAATCTTGAAGGTATAATAGCGGGTGACTATAATGGCACAATCTCACATTCGTATTTCGTTGTTTCTTCTCCTCCTGAGTGTAATGTTTGTCGTACCCCCCCTCGCAGCAATCTCCTTATCGCCAGGAAATTCATTTTCCGGTGCACCTACTATCGCTAATGGTGACCCGGTATATATTCACGGTATTGCCACCGGACACCCACGCAACGGTCTGCAAGTCTGGCTGTTTGGGAACAATTATGTTAAAATTACCACCGTTTCTCCAAATGCGGATAATTTCTATGAGTACGATCTTAAATCTGCCGATACCCGTAATCTTGCACCGGGACAGTACTTTGTCCTGATCCAACATCCCATGATGAATGGAGAATTTGATATCTACTATGACAGCGCTACCGGTAAAGTGTTCAATCGTCAGCTCGGCACCGGAACATCTATCTTCCAGCTCACGGGTGCTGGCAGTCTTCAGAGCCCGGCAGGTGCAAACGCACTGATGCAGGCAATCAACAGCCAGAATATTGATGATACATTTGCCTCCACATCTTTTATTGTCAGCCCCCCATCGGCATTCATCAATCCTGTCGGAAATCATGTGGTTGGGGAACAATTCACTATAACCGGTTTGACCAATCTTGCTGCTGGTGATAACCTGATGGTCGAGATCACTTCTTCGTCATTCAAGCCTACCTACAAAACCCAGAGTGCTGAATTTTCTGGAGCCGGGGGTATGGTAAAGATTGAACCTGGTAACGGCGCAATGAACAAATGGTCGTTTCCCGTTGATGCTTCTACATTCAAACCGGATGAGTATATCGTTAAAGTCTCCGGTATCACTGTTGATGTAACCGGTTCAACCCTCTTCAATATTGTTGAAGGACACACGATAGCAGTAACAACAGTGGCAACACCAGCACCTGTAATTACAGTACAAACATTACCTTCAATCGCTCCTGTAAGCCCGACACCTGCTCCTACAACGAAGAAGTCACCGTTATCAGTTATCGTAATTATCGGTGCGGTTGCACTGGTTTCCTGTGCACTTGTTCTGAAAAGGAAATGATTTTTTTCTTTTTTCACAACTCAGGTTAACGTGTTCGAATTGAGAGATTCTGTTGCATTGGGATAACGCCCATCCAACTACTGCCTGATGAAAGCAGTTGGATTTGGTGGTCCACTGTTGCTTGTGTTTTCATTAACGGTTTTTTCTTAAAAACCTGCAACGGATTCTGACAGGATGTCACTGTAGCAGTTAGATGAATTACCCCTTCTGAAAAAAGTGTTTTGTAAAACAGCAATTGCCTCTTTACCAGCCAAGGAACAGTGTTTTTGTCCGGCTGTAACTCTCAAGTGCATGCGAACCGTTTTCATGACCTATTCCGCTGTCGTTCATACCCCCAAATGGGATCTCGGGAGGTACGGTGAGGTGGCGGTTCACCCAGATAATACCGGCATGCACTTCATCAAACACATGTTTTGTAGTTGCAAGATTGGTTGTCCAGATAGATGCACCGAGACCGTAACGGGACTTGTTTGCTTCACGGATAGCCGTGTCGAGATCCGGAACACTTACGACCGGCAATACCGGCCCAAAGATCTCGTCTGTAAGTAGCCGGGCGCCCGGGCTGACGTCTGAAACCAGCGTAGGGCTATAGAAATATCCGGCATCATACAAAGGTCCGGTGAGTGAATACCCCCCGGTTAGAATCTTTCCTTCTCCTTTATCTGTCACATCATTAACCATGCCAGAAATCCGTTCCCGCTGTCCTGCGCTGTTCAAAGGTCCCAAATCAATTCCCGGTTCAAGCCCGTTTCCTGCTTTTAAGGCTTCCACCCTCATCTGAAGTCTTTTAACAAATGTATCGGCAATCTTGTCATGTACGTAAAGGCGTTTAACTGCTGTACAGGTCTGGCCGGCATTGTAGAACCGGCCACGGAGCGCACCATCTACTGCTTTATCGATCTCTGCATCGTCCATGACGATCATCGGGTCTGATCCCCCGAGTTCCAATGTGAGATCTTTCAGATGTCCTGATGCCAACTCGCGAATTTTTTGGCCGGTCGTACAATCGCCGGTAAAGGAGATTTTACGGATGTCGGGATGACGGACAATTGCCGCTCCAACAGATTCTCCATTACCGGTCACAATATTGAGCACACCCGGGGGAAGACCGGCTTTTTCAAGAATTGCTGATAGTTTCAGGCAGGAGAGAGGAGTTGTCGATGCAGGTTTAAGCACCATTGTATTACCAGCAAGGAGTGCTGGTCCTATCTTCCATCCCATGATAATGACCGGCATATTCCATGGAATGATCGCACCACAGATTCCAAGAGGTTCTTGCACTACCATACAGTCACCGGCCGGGCCAAGGCGAATTGTTTCTCCGGATGAATGGGCAGAGATCCCGGCATAGAACTCTAATATATTTGCAAAACCCCGAACCTCATCGATTGCCTCTTTAAGAGGTTTTCCCTGTTCCATGGTGAGAAGCTTCGCGATATCCTGATGTTGCTCTCTCACCAGCCCGGCTGCGCGAAACAGGATAAGACCTCGCTCCCGCATTGGTTTTTTCTTCCAGCTTACAAAAGCAGTTTCTGCTGCATTTACTGCAAGGGCGACATCGTCCGGTGTCCCGGATGGCACCCGATCAATCAATACACCAGTTGCCGGATTCTTCACATCAATCCAGCGACCATCAGGTCCTTCAGTATCTTTCCCGCCAATCCTCATCAGCATTAAATATCTCTCCTTTAGTATCTGATCGAAATATGCAATGCCAGTGCAATAAAAGGAATTGATCCGTAATAACGGGATAATCTATCTCATGATTAAAAAGGATGTTTTAAGCGCGGGAACGCTATCTTACAATTATGCAATGTAGCCAACCTCATTAAAATGCTTTTTAGTTTAAGAGGCATCTTTTTCTACGACATGAAACTGGCTTACCTTCTCTTGCAGGACAAACTATATGAGCAGCATTCTCTAATGTCTGGCTGAGAGGGGACTCACATGACCGAAGAACCACTCGTTGAAGTTGATGATCTCATTTGGGAAAAGACTGTTGAGAAAGAAACAAAACCCGTTGCCGTCATGTTCTACAGCCCTGCATGTGCATTCTGTCACCAGATGGAGCCATATTTTAAAAGTTATGCAGAAGAATTCAAAAATTCCATTGTCTTTGCAAAGATCAATATTGTGGCAAACCAGTGGACTGCCGAGCGTTATGGTGTGAGGAGCACACCAACATTCAAGTTCTTCTGCGATGGTAAGGCTGTGCAGGAGATGGTTGGAGCAGTCTACCCGGCGCTCCTTAAAAAAATGGTTGAAGAAGTGCTCGTCCATGGCAAAGAATGTGCAAAGAATTCAACCGTCATCGATTATGAGATAACCGGGTACGGATAGACATAGATATGGATATCTTTGAACTGTGGTTGGATAATTTCTCGTAAAAAAATGTATTTGATTTTAAAAAAAACATGGCTGTCAAAATTTAACCTGTATGACCGAATTATAATTAAAAATCTACCAAATACTAGTAACTCATCTTTGGAATAAACCAAAATAGCCAGCTCAGCAAAGATTGGCGATTGCAACTGCGTGTATTCACGTACAGCAAAACCCGGTTTAACATATTATGACTTCTGTTTTACCGTAAACGAAACTGCATAACATTATGCACAAGGAGTGAATAGGTTTTCAAAGATGTCTGCTGCACCCGCATTTGATTGCAGCCTCTTTTACAGCTTTTGCCACTGCCATTGTCACGGTTTTGTCAAGGATGTTTGGCATGATCCGGTCGCGCTGGGGTTTTGTTACGGAATTGGCTATCGCGTGAGCGGCTGCGATCTTCATCTCATCAGTAATCCGGGTGGCACGGGCATCAAGAGCGCCCCGGAATATACCGGGGAATGCCAGCACATTGTTGATCTGGTTGGGAAAGTCACTCCTGCCAGTTCCAACAACGGCTGCACCGGCTTTTTTTGCTACATCCGGCCAGATTTCTGGTACCGGATTTGCCATAGCAAAGACTATTGCATCCTTGTTCATTGATCTCACCATATTTTCTGTTACCAGATTGGGTGCCGATACTCCAATGAACACATCTGCACCGATCAAGGCATCTGAAAGTTTGCCAGAGAGTGCCGGGCGGTTTGTCTCTTCAGCGAGGATGAACTTGTACTTGTTTTTGTACAGGCCTTCACGGCCACGGAAAATTGTTCCAAGAGTATCACAGACAATTATTTCGTTTACTTTGGTGCAGACATTCGGGTTGTATCCTATACATTTTAAGAGCCGGGTGATGGCAAACCCGGCAGCCCCGGCCCCGGAGATTACGATATTAAGATCTTCATATCTTCGACCGGTAACTTTGCAGGCATTAAGCAGTGCTGCAAGAACAACTACTGCTGTCCCGTGCTGGTCATCGTGCATAACCGGAATACCAATCTCCTGCAGGGAATCTTCGACCTCGAAGCATTTCGGAGCGGCAATATCTTCTAGATTGATTCCACCAAAGACTGGTGCAATATTTTTAATCTGGTCTGCAAAATCCGTTTCATAACTTTCAAAACAGATCGGGAATGCATCAATACCTGCAAATTCCTTAAAGAGGATTGCTTTTCCCTCCATAACCGGAATGGCTGCGTACCCCCCAATGTTTCCTAAGCCAAGGACTGCAGAACCGTCAGTTACTATGGCGATTGTGTTTGCTTTTAACGTATACTTATACGCAAGGTTGCGGTCACGGGCGATCTCCCGGCAGACTTCTGCCACGCCCGGGGTATATGCGCGGGAAAGATCATATTTATTTTTTAAGGGTACTTTCGAGCGGATCTCAAGTTTACCTTTGTGTTTTGCATGCAGGGCAAGCGCATCTTGGTAAATATCGTCACTTCCCGGTGAAAACAACATAATAACCGTACCTTATACGACAAGAGTGTGTAAAAGGCAATGAATCTTACCATATTCATAAACAGGATTCTGGAAAAACGGATAGCAAAAATGAATTTTTTATCCTCACTGAGAAATATATGGATATTTATTCCAGGTTATTTTTGCACCCGCTTCGATGCAATTTCTGCAACATATTTTCCCTGGAATCTTGCACCCGCCAATTCGTTATCGCTCGGCCATCTCTTCCCGTCATTGCCGGCAATCGTTGATGAACCGTATGGGGAACAACCTGTTACTTCATCAGTTCGCTGCTGCTCTTCAAATGAACAGGGCAATCCTGCAATGATCATTCCGTGATGAAGGAGTGTCATATGAACACTCAAAATGGTGGATTCCTGTCCCCCATGCTGTGTTGCTGAACTGGTACGCTCCCGACTTTTCCCACAAGTGCTCCTGCCTTCCAGATGCCGCCGGTAGCATCAAAGAACTGGCGCATCTGGCCACACATATTACCGAAACGTGTCTGGGTCCCAAATATTATTGCATCCGCATCTGCAAGTTGCTGTATGGTGCATACAAGGATATGAGCAAATTTTTTCTGGGTTTCGAGGGCACCCATCTTTTCCAGAACAATTTCCGGGAGTGTTTCAGGAACCCGGACAAGAGTTATTTCTGTGCCTGGTACTTGTCGTGCACCTTCGGCTACCGCTTCTGCCATTTTGTGCACGTGACCAAACATCGAGTAATACAGGATCAGGAGTGTCATTCTGATTATCCTCATACATCGTGAAGACTATCCGGAATATAAAACCTGACAATAAAACACAAATAAACACAACTTTTCCTATCATATGGATGAACTCAAGTTTTTTAAATCGCAAAAAGTTACATATTAATACACGAATGAACAAAAATATACATCAGCGTATAACTTAGTCAACCGAGGTGGTTACCAAGTATTATGCTGATTATCGTTTACTAACAGGAATAAAGAATATGATGTGTTTACCATGAAGTCAAAAGATATTGCTATAGTAGGAATTCTGCTTGCTATTGGAGCGATCCTTCGCTATTTCTTAGCTATGCTCCACACCCCGCTCACCCCAAATATGATCATCGCATTTTACTGTCTTGCGATTATTCTCATCCGGCCGAAAGTCTTTGAGGCATTAGGTATAGGACTTGTAGCCGGTATCCTTTCGATGTTGATATCGGGTTCTATATTCCCTCCTGCCAATCTTATCAGCGAACCTGTCGGAGCACTGGTTTGTTTTGGTATATATGCGCTCATACAAAACAAATCAAAATTCGCACCCATTGCCACTACATTCATCACAACCCTCGCAAGTGGGTTTACCTTTGCCGCACTTGCGCTCATCGCCGTAGCGCCACAGATCCTTGCGAAATACGCTACCATGGAGGGTTTTATCATAATCTTTGTGCCGATCGTAGTCATAACTGCGGTATTTAATGCCGTTATCGTCCAAATCCTCTACATACCTTCCAGCAGGGTATTGTCACGAGGACAGGAATGATCAAGCTCGAAAATATCAGTTACACGTATCCCCATACTGTGCAGAAAGCCCTGCACAATCTTTCTTTATCTTTACAAAAAGGAAGCTGCGTCATGGTGACCGGGCCATCCGGTGCTGGTAAGACTACCCTATGTCTTGCAGCATCAGGAATCCTTCATCATGAATATGGCGGCAAGAAAGAAGGTTTGGTCACTGTAGACGCAATCAATGTACAGGATTATCCCGATCTTACTGCACTGGCACAGAAGATTGGCATTGTTTTTGATGATCCTGAAGCCCAGATGATCTTCACTACTGTCGAAGAAGAGATCCTCTCTGCTATTGAACACCGTGGACTGGATGTTGCTGCAACCGAAGAACGACTCACGTCAATTATGTCTATCACGTATCTTGGTGAGCTGCGCAACCGATCCCCGCATAATCTTTCCGGAGGACAGAAGCAGCGGGTTGCACTTGCTGCAACGCTGGCACTGGGAAACGATATTCTGATTCTTGATGAACCTACGTCAGAACTCGATGAACATGCAACAAAACGGATTGTTGCAATTCTTCAGGATCTCAAAGCGCAGGGTAAGACGATCCTGCTTGTGGAACATAAATATTCACATTTCATGGAGATGGTAGATACTCTCGTTGTCATGGAAGAAGGGAAGATCAGTGCCATCGGAAGACCAGATGAGCTACTCGCAGATGATCGTTTGCGAAGGATTATAATGGCAGACTTTTCCGGAATACGAAATCACTCAAAAAAGACTACAGTCCCAACAGAATCAGATGGATCCACAAATCCCATCATCAATGTGAGGGAACTTTCGCATTCATATGGCGATATCCTTGCCCTTGATACTATCAATCTTACTATTCAGCCCGGGGAATTTGTTGCACTTGTAGGGGAGAACGGCTCTGGGAAAACCACGCTCGTCAAGCACTTCAACCGGCTCCTAATCCCGACGCAGGGCGATGTCATCGTAAATGGGAAAAATACCCGTGAATGTACCATAACCGACCTTGCCCGAAATGTTGGTCTTGTTTTTCAGAACCCGGATCACATGTTCTTTGCTGATACCGTAAGAGAAGAGGTAGAATTCGGATTAAAAAACCTCGGTATTATCGATGGTGGGAAGATCATCGATGCTGCGCTTTCGGACGTCGGACTTGTGCATACCAAAGATCTTTACCCCCGCTGGCTGTCCCGCGGCGAACGTCAACGGCTTGCAATCGCTTGTGTGATTGCCATGCAACCGGCAATTTTTGTGCTGGATGAACCGACTACCGGACTTGATGGGAATGAGGCGCGGCTTGTGCTTGAGATTTTAAAGAAGCTCCAGCTGAAAGGTCACACTATAATCATCATCACTCATAACAAGAATATCGCCGCCTCATGTGCGGACCGGATTATTACCCTGGAGAAAGGAACAATTGTGTCTGATTCTTTTATAGGTGGTGAATAAATGGCTGAAATCCTTGCCTATGTCCATAAAGATGGGTTCTTCCACCGGCTTCACCCTTTCACCAAGATCACGTTCATTCTCCTGTTTGGCCTGATGTCCATCCTGTCAACAAATTTATCGTTCCTCCTCCTGCTGGTCATCGTCATTCTCATTATTGCTTATGGTGCCAGCCTCAGTGCCGAGGTAATGCAGCAGTTTAAGCTGATTGCTGTCATGAGTATCATACTCATTGGCCTTACCATTATCACGATGCCCAGTGGTGAGACAGTTGGTTATCTTATCCCGTCATTAATTCCCGGTATTGGGGGGCACATACCGATAACGACCGGTGCGATTGACTTTGGCCTGGTCCTTACTCTCCGGTTTATGATACTCATCTGCGTCTTCCAGCTCTTTGTAATCTCTACGCAGCCACGGGATATTGTCCACACAATGGAGCGAATGAAGATCCCGATTGACTATACTCTTATGTTCCTTATCGCCCTGCGATTTATTCCTACACTCCAGATCGAAGGAAAACGGATTCATGAAGCACAGCTGGCACGCGGGTATAACCCGGGAACTGGCATACTTGGAAAAGTCCGCAGTGTTGCACCGATTGTGATCCCACTTGTGTCCAATGCCCTTGCCCGCGCAACTGTTCTGGGACTTACGATCGATATCCGTGGCTATCGTACAAGAACACGGACCCGTATCAGGGAATTTGCTTTTATGAAAAGAGATTATGCAACTATTCTTATTCTCCTTGCCGCCGGATGTGGATATATTGCATTAATTGCGCAACAAATACTCTGATCCTCTTACGAGGGAAAGACTTTTTTTTATTTTTTAAAATTGGGAAAAACGAAAACGCCCCGGCCGGGCTTTGGACTTTCTGGGTAAAAGTCTATATGTTTTTAGGCCCCTAAATACCCAATATGCAAGAGGCAGTCCCGTTTTACCCAAACCTAACAAAATATGGGTTTGAGGCATCATTTACATCGGCGAGAAAGAACGATTTAATCCAACCCGCCGAAGAAAAAATAATTCGGGAATACCTCAATGAGAAGGCCGCACGTGACCATATCACCGAGTCACGGAAAAACAAAATTGCTACTACACTCGTAAATTTCCGCAGATTTCTTAAAACCGAATACCCTCAGGCAACAGTAGCGGATATTTTCGAAGGAATCAATGGACTAACTAACGGGAAAAGCGTTCACAATAAACCCTTCAAACAAAACACTCTTTGGAGTTACATCCGTATCCTTAAACCGTTCCTTCTCTGGTTGATAGAATCCGGCTATTCTGAAATGAAGCCTCAAAAGATTCAGCAAATTAAAGCACCTGCAATAGACACGGATACATCGACACCAGAAGATATTCTCACACCGGAAGAAATTAAGGCATTAATTCAGGCATGCAAACATTCACGGGACCGGGCGCTAATCAGTGTTCTCTATGAATCTGGCGCACGTGTAGGAGAGATTGCCCGTTTAACTTGGAAGGATTGTGTCTTTGATAAATATGGAGCAAAACTTTACATCAACGACACAAAAACCAAAAAACAACGATATTCCCGGTTAACCGCATGTTCAGAATACCTTGCACGCTGGCGAAATGACTGCCCAGACTCGGCTGTTACTGCGCTTGTATTCACGAATTTACATGATGGAAGTCCGATTGAGTACATTACTGTAAGAAGGCTATTAGAACGGGCAATAAAGGCCGCTGGAATAACAAAAAAGGTAACCAAGTTACATCTATTCAGAAAATCCCGGATAACTCACATGATAGCCCAAAACTATCAGGAGTCCGTTGTTAAACAGGCTATGTGGGGTAATCTATCAACAAAAATGTTTCAAACATACGTCCGGCTCGGTGAAAAAGACATAGATGGGGAATTTCTTGAAAAGGCCGGTATCCAACAAAAGCCCGCAGAACTCACTGACACACTTAAAGCGCGACCCTGCCCCAACTGTCACCACGTCAATACACCCACAAATTCATTCTGTTCAAAATGTGGATATCCCATAACTGAAAGTGCCCTGCATGATGTAGAATATTCAGCAGATACATTACGGGAACTTCTTGTTGAGAATCCTCAAGCACAAACGGTCTTATTCGGACTATTAAAAAATATGAAAAAATAACTTTACAAAAACTCAAATTTTGTGTCCATTTTCCTTTTAATCAAATATTAGGGGTTTAAATAGATATCCAGCCTAGAATATTTAGGTATTAGCCTAGGCATTTTACAGGCCATTCTCACATTCGGGGAACTGCCGCACGGATTAAGTTCTAGCGAGTTCAACCCCCGTTATTTTACAGGCCGACCCCAACCCGCCGGAATACCGCAGAAGAATAGCCGTTGTGTTTACGTTACGACAGATTTGGCTATTCTGTTTCACGGTGATTTACATGGCCTGTCTAGCCTCCACTCAAAAACAGAACAATTCTCCACAGCCCTATATCATATCGAGAGCAGTTTTTTGCGCTCTTAGCCCGCTCGACCAATTAGCGGCTCAATCATTGGAGATTTGCGGAATAGTAAAGATAGTTGAACAAAATGATACCGTTCTGACCGGGTAATCTCCATGAAGACTAAATGGAGTCATCCGATTAGCAGAGCAGTTAAAATAAACCGGCTTGCCCAGGTGCGACCCGACGAGGCGTCGCACCGTCAGCCCGAATTTCGGGATGGGGGATATCCTAATGTGGTCCTCCCCCTTGGGGGGGACCAAGAGCGCCAGAGGCGCGAAGGGGCGGGGGTCTTCCTTGGCTCATATAGAGTAAAGCGGGAATTACGTCAGAAAAAGACGGTGAATCTATGAATTTGCCGTCAGTGATGAATGAAATACGAAATAATCCCTCATTAGCACCATATCGACGGGATGTCCATCTATTTCTCGAATACCTTCATACAACCGCAAAAATTTCGTTTGTAATTCATGGCGAACAGTATTGTGATGATGCACCGCCAGATATCATATCAAAAAAAGTAGAATACATTCACCGATGGACATCCATTTATCGTAAGTCCATTTTAAAGAAGTTTTACCAGTTGGAAAACTGGCT